>JAGGWA010000150.1 GCA_021157745.1 Thermoplasmata archaeon | reverse complement strand
TACATGAAAGCTCTTTTTTTGCTTATGTTTTCCCATTTTTCCAGCCACTTTTTATTTTTCTTCAAAACCTCCATTGCTTCCATCAGCGAGGGATGCAAAGTTGCCTTTCTTTCAACAAGCTCCCATAGGCTACCTTCCTTTATTGCCTGCTTTACTTTCTTTATTTCATTGAAACTCTGCCATAGATTGTGGTATGCAATAAGCTTTGTTCTCTCTTCCTTATCCATTTCTTTTAACTCATCTATGCTATATTTACTGCATATCGGACATGAACAAGGCAGTTCTTCGAGCTGACTTAACTTGTATGTTCCGTCTTGGAAGATAAAGCGATCATCCTTTGCATATTTTATGTAGGACGAGGAATCAAACAAATCGCATCCTAAGAGGGCTGCAAGCGGAAAAACCATTGGATGGCCAGCTCCAAATAAATGCACTGGCTTAGAAGGCGGAAGAAATTTTTTACTTGCGATGATTACTCTTGCAAGCTCAAAAAAGCGCTGATTTTCCATTAGAGGGACGACGCCTCCAATTGGATATACATCAGCATTGATTTTGGCAAGTTCTTTAGCTGCTTTGGAGCGTAGCTCGTCATAAACGCCTCCCTGAACTGTTGCTGCAAGGAGCATATCCCCTTTTATTTTCGCCGCCCTCCTTGCCCTCTTTATCGTTTCTTTTACTTCCCACAAAGCTTTTTCATAGGTTGCATCTGCAGAAAAAATATCGAGTATTGTCCCAATATCACTTCCTATGGCCTGCTGAAATCTAACTATTTCATCTGCATCCATGTCACGCTTGCCATAAACATACATTTGAAAGCTGCCAGAGTCGGTCATAATAGGGTTATTGAAAGAAAGCAATGAATGCAATCCCTTTTTTAATGCCTCCTCTCTCAAATTTTTGTCCTTGTAAATTATATAGGCATTGGTTATCACAGCTTGGGCTCCCATTGAAAGCATTTCTTTCGGCTCAATCACCATGTAATGCGGATTTATAACTGGCAACAAAGCAGGCGTGGTTATGCGTCCATGCCTCGTTTCCAGAATGCCTATTCTGGCAAGCCCATCCCTCGCTTTCATTTCAAACATCATTTCCCTCCATGCATCGTCTCTCTAACACGGACCTCAACAAAAATGGGCGCCTGCAGCGGCAAGCCTGCTATTATGGCTGTGCCAACTGGCAGGCGTTGTATTTCGCTTGCGGCAGAGCTTGTAAGTCCTTCTACGCTCGAAATCACCGCCTTTAAGTCATTCGGATTGGTTGTTCTTAGTATTATGTGTGTATTGCATTGTGATATTACATTTTTGTCTACTCTCGCTGGCCTTTGAGTTATGATAGCGAGCCCAACCCCAAATTTTCTTCCTTCTGTGGCAATCGTTTTTATAATGTCGCCAGCCATGCTTTTTCCTTCCCCACGCTCCGGGCAATAACGATGGGCTTCCTCTATCACAATAAGCAAAGGAGGAATGTTTTCCTTTCTTCTTTCTTCGAATATTCTATTCAATAGCTGTGCCACCAGTATTTCTTGGATGTGGGGAGGTGTGCCCTTGAGATTTATTATGGAGCATCTCTTTTTCTTTACGATTTCCTCTATTGGTGTATAATTTGGAGAGAATATTTTCGTTGCATATATTTGCTCCAGTTGTGGCAATAAATTCCATTTTGCATTGCTTTTTGCCTGCCTTACAATTTCAATTATGTCTTCCAGCTTATACACCCTTTTTTCTTCCTTTGCAATTTTATATGCCTCGTATAATATGCCGCGTTGCAAAGGAGTTGCTTTTGGAACAAGTTGCAATATTTCATCAAATTCCATGTTTAGCTCATCCAGAAACAATGGAACAGCGTTTTTATTTCTTGCAATCAAGGGCGAGAACTCAACAACATTTTTTATATAGCTTCTTGGCTTAACTCCAAATTTTTTCATTGCTTTGAATTCCTGCTTGTCCAAATTTGGATGGCGTAAAGACGTATATTCTCCATGGGCGTCGATGATGACGACAGGCAATCCCTTTTTTATCATCTCCTCCACAATTACGCCCATAACATAGCTTTTACCGCTTCCACTTTTCGCCAGAATGCATAGATGTCTCTTTATTATTGATTCAGGAGATAAAAAGACTTTCATATTCGTATCTTTAAGCAATCCAATGTAAATTCCATCGTCTTCCATTCCAATTATTTTCTTTATTGCGTCATAGCTCGCTTTATAAACAGTGCTACCAACCTTGAATGGACTCCTCGCCATATATTTACGATTTTCATATCCAATGATTTCAGCTTCTCCAATCGTGCCATGCCTGTCTTGCTTTACTTCCTTTATTTGCGCTAAAGCAAGTCCGTTATGCTCGACACAAACATAATCGAATTTTTTAACTTCCCGGCTGGCTGAAAAAGTAAAGCTTGAGGTAGAACTGCTTACAATCTTTCCTACTTCTTCCATTATCCTATGTATCTCAAATCTTCCTTTTCGCTTTTCTCAGCCGCCATTTCCATCTTTTTGATCCTTTCTGTTATCCTTTTCACTTCCAGAGCCTTCTCTTCCAGCTTTGCAAAGTTTATGTCCAAACCAAGGTAGCGAGTAAGAACTTCCAAAACCTGGCGCGCGCTATTAGGATCGACGATGTAGCCAGCCGTCTCTCCCATGAGGCATGCCCCTTTCATTCCTCGCAGCATGCCCAGGCCGAGGAGCAAGCCAGACGCGCCTATTATGCCGCCGCCTGGCTCATCTTTGAAATTCACTCCATATTTTTTCAATTTCCTTACAATTTCAATATGCGTCGCTGCTCCTGTAACGCGGGGCTTTTCAACTTCCATTCCTGTGCCATAGCCGCCAAGCGTGAAAATCATTTTTGTTCCGTATTTTTCAACTATGTCGAGTATAGCTTGAGCGAGCATGTATTGACCGCGAGCCGACAATCCCTGATAATCGCCAACGAGAATGATAAGCTGTTTATCCTTTCCCTTCCAGTAGTATAGCTCGTTTCTTACAAGTTTTATTGTTCCATCATCATTTATTAAAACCTGTGGAGGAAAATCATTTGAATATACTTCTGCAAATTTCTTTGCTTTTATCTCATCTATTAAATGCTCAGCGGCAAGCTTCCCAACATTTCCCACGCCTGGCAACCCTTCTATTAATATTGGCTCTTTCAATCGAGGTTTCTTTAAAAACACAACGCTTGCTTCACTTATTCTAAACCCTTCCATTTCATTACCTCCTTTTTTAACATTCTCCTATACTTTCCATATCTGTCCTGCGGCGAGAAGCGGGGTGGTTCTTTTTTAATGGTCTTTTCCCCGCAAACTGGACACACGTCTTTTAAAGTATATCTTTTGCATTTATAACAGTATTTCATTTTATTTCCCTTTTAAAGCTTGCTGTTCCTCCATGCTTCTTTATGTACTGTATGGCTTTCTCAACCTGCTGTTTCATTAGCTTTTCAGCAATTTTGTAATCAGGAGCTGTCACCTCTATTCTATAAATAGGAGCTGAAACGTATCTTGCTTTTATTTCAACTCCATCAAACTTTCCCTCCAATTTCTTCAAAGCCTCCTTTATATACTTTATTCCATCTGGTCTGTAGCAAGTCATTTCAACATAGCCAACTATCTCAACAATTGGAGGGGGTATATTCTCCTTTGCAGTTTTTACAAAAACCTCAATCCAGTTTCCTTCAAAACCTTCCTTTTCCAGGATCTTCTCATCCTTCAAAACTTCTTCAAAAGCGGTGTAAAGATTTTCGAATTTTTCATATAGCATTTCCATAATTCTATTGCATTCTTCCTCACCAACATTTGCTTCCCTGCATACTATCTCAAGCAGTTTCTTTGCCTTCTGCTCATTTTTCCATTGCTGTATTTTTTCCCGCCTTTGATGCTCATTAACCCGCTTTAAAGATAAGTCGACATAGCCTTTCGATGGATCAACATCCATAACCTTGCAAACTATACGCTGCCCCTCTCTTACATGCTCCCTTATATTCTTAATCCAGCCTGGAGCAACCTCCTTTATATGAATAAAACCCTTCTTATCTGGATACTCTTCAAGCTTTACAAATGCCCCAAATCCCTTGGCTTTCGTGACGGTGCATACAACAAGCTCACCCTTCTCAGGTAGTTCTTTCAGCATGACCCAATTCCTCTACAATCTCTCCCTTTATCTTCGCCTTCCCGCCAGTAGGCTCCGCCAGCACTGCGCCGCAAATCTGACAATGCACGACCATGCTTGCTTTACTGAACACTATCTGATGATTCCCGCAGTCCTTACACCTTACTTTATAAAATGGCGATGCCATGTTATCTCTTAATCTCAAACTTTTTAGCTCTTATACCTTCCTTTTGATGAGCCTTGCCACATACCTTGCAGCGGTAACGCAGGTAAACACGCTTTGTAGGCTTTTCTCTTCCCTCAGGCTTGGGACGAGGATAGCCGCCGTAGCCTGCAGTCACGCGCCTGAAACGGCGCTGCCCCCATTTTAACTCCGATGCCTTCTTTTTCTTCACTCTCTCTATCACATGCTCTGTGTGGCGTTGGCAATAAGGGCAATATGTTTTTATTACTGGCGGTCTAATCATGAAAGTGTATTAAGCAATAATATAAAAATATGGTGGTTGAG
>JAGGWA010000120.1 GCA_021157745.1 Thermoplasmata archaeon | reverse complement strand
TTCCAGCTGGGCCAATTCTTATCACAGATTTTTTGAATTATATCGGCATTAATATAAATTTCTAAAAAATGGATTAAAAGAAGTCAGTTAGCTTTGTATCACGCTTCCTGTCATTCTGGAACAATGAGTTCACAAATTTCTCAACCAAAATTATGCGTTGCTTTGTGTAGTTTGAAACATTGAATTTTCTTACAAGCTCTTTCGCTGGCTCCAGATATTTCTTTATGGATTTCTCATGTACAGTCATAATAATCTCGCCCCCGCAATATGGGCATTTTCCATTCAATGGTATACGGCGAAACTTCTTATTGCATTTTATACATCTAAACTGCTGCCTGCTGTATGCACGCATGTTACCAATCAAATCTGGAAGAAAATGTGTTTGTATTACTTTACTTGCCACATCCTCCTCATCAACAGCCCTTATTTTTACAGCCAGTTCCATCTGTGCCTTGAGTTTATCTTCCATTTTATTCAAAAGTTTGTAGGCAGAGGTTTTGGGACCTTCCGCAATATGTTTTGTATCATGGGTGAAGCCAAAATTTTTGTATTCGTTCTCTGTTCCAAGACGAGAAGCAACCAAATCCATCATGTCCTCGAGTTCTTTAGGATGTGGATTTTCCATTGTTTTTCTGAAAAATTTTAAGGGGTAGCGGGGCAATAAGTCAATATTCAGAGCCTCTTTATCTATCTCTGCAGGATTAACGCGGGTTGCGATAACGAGAGGCAAATCCATTTTTCCTCCACGCTTTTCAGGAATGTATTCGTAGGAGAAATTTATGAGGACATCAAGCAGCAACATAATTGCATCTTCATCGCCATCGCAATTGCGACGTTTTGCGGCATGGAAAAATGGATGCGCTGCACACACATTGGCATCGATATAGCCAATTATGCGAGCTGCTACAGCAGCTGATGTATGAGGAGATAAACCAACAACGATATGGCCGATTAAATCTTCTGGGCTGGAGGCATTGTAAAATGGTTTCGTTCCATAAAATTTTTCGAGCATTTCATCAATGAAATTGGCTACTTTAAGCAAATACTCTCCAGCTTTTTTAGAAGGAATTATGTCCTGTGGCTTTAACTCGCAAATTTGCCATTCGTGCTGCAATGGCTCCCCCTTGTAGTCATGGGTATAGCCAAGTTCATGCAGCTTTTCTATGCTTGTCCCAATCTCATATGGTTTGAAGTGCGTCAAAGGCATGTTCGTCATATCGAAGCGAGATGTTCCGTCTTTGAATACATATACGCCATGCTTTGCCCTGATAAGCCCTTTTTCTATTGGTTCAGCAACTTTATGAAGGGATGAAAGCCCAATTACGCCTTTAACTTTCTTTGGCACCTCTATTCCAAGCTTTTCGCCAGCTTTTCTCAACTCACTGCTCGGGCTGATATCAAATTTTACAGTTCTGCCAGTGAAATAGGTTCTCCCTCCACATTTTGGACATATGCTTTTATATGTAACATGACCGCATTTCTCGCATTTTCTTTCTCCCATTTCCACCTCTGCCTTCATTGCATTGTTTATTAGGCGCTCCCTCCCTCCAGCATTTCCAACAGGGAAAAGGACATGGGGCGAAGCCTTCATTTTTCTTTCCGCCGCCTTCTCGGGGCGCCCCATCCTGGCGCCGATGCGATGGGGAGCTTTTGGCATTATTTTTACGCCTGCCATCTCAGATACAGCTTCAATAACATTTTCTTTATCGCTATTCCTTTTTTCAATCAGCTTTCCGTTTTCGATAATGAAGCCTAGGCATCTTATCAATGCATATGGCTCTTCTATGATATAGTGGCTTTGTTCCCTATGCAGCACTCCTAAATCAAGCAATATGCTTTTGATCTCTTCATCCTTTTCAATGAAAAGCTTTCCTTCCTTGTATTCAGCTTTTTTTATCGCCTCCCTCAATTTTTTTAATGCCTCGGAATCGATATCATGCCAGAAATATGTGTAGGCTGGGTGCAATGGAATATTGTATCTTTCTGAGATTTCAAAAGCTTCTTTAGCAGAAGGCACGCCATCGTAGCTGCCGCCTTTTTCTTCAAGTTCCTGAATCCACCATTCATGGCAATAGCTTGCTTGCGGTAATATGGCGTTGTTTTCAGCAAATTCTCCAAATGGAACAAGAATCTCTCCCAAATCAATTATTTCTTTTATCTCCTCCCTTATTTTTTTGGCAAGCTCAACGCTATCAACCTTTATGAAATCTCCATTTTTCAGTAAAACCAATGGCGGTTCGATGCTATCGCATGGTGTAGCTATAGTTCCTTTTCCAGGACGCTCTGTCTTAAGTTGTGTTCCAATTGCAATGAATTCATCCATAAGAAACATTGTTGCAGGATGGATTGCCAATGCAGCAAGTCCACAAGTCCTGCATCGCCCATAACGGAGACGAAAACCACCTTTGCGAGAAGGATGACTCAAAACAGGACGACCTGCTATAAGATCTTGAATGTATTTGCTGGACGGTGCAACACCATCCTTCGTCTCTCCTTTCACGAATCTCTTCAGGAAGTCCCAGCCCTCCAGCTTCAAATTGGAAACATGCTTCAACAACTTCGGAGCCTTCTGTGTAAGCCCCTCCGCAATAACCAGGCAGGCGCCGCCCCTCAGCTTGTTCGTTTTTACGCGGGGCAAATCGCGCTTTCCCATAACTTCCCTGTCTTCGGTTGCCTCACCATTTATGCATATTGGGCAATTTCTAACAATCGTTTCTATTTCTTCAGGGCTGGGAAGATATTGCAAATGAGAAACTCTATCATATAATGGTATCTCCTCTTTATATCTCTCTATTTCGTCTTCAGTTGGCTTATATCTATCTATCCCGAGTTTCCTTCTTACAACATCTGCAATAAGCACACTTAAAGCCTCGCCAGTGCCGCCTGCCGAGCGAAT
The DNA here is from genome assembly GCA_021157745.1 of Thermoplasmata archaeon. Classification (GTDB taxonomy): domain Archaea; phylum Thermoplasmatota; class E2; order UBA202; family JdFR-43; genus JAGGXW01. Next base: position 3,948 of record JAGGWA010000120.1, on the reverse strand, counting down.
TGGACCAGCGAAATACAAATCGACATATTTGCTTCCATCATCATTTTTCCCTATCTCTACCTTGGATATTCCTTCTATGGGTGCAACTAAAACACCTTCCGTCAAAATAGCCAAGCCCGTCCTTACAGCCTGCTCTATAACGCTTGCAAAGCTGCCCTGCATGCTTTCTGCTATTTCAATTGCAATTTGGAGAGCTGTTTCTTCTCTTCCCTTTTCTTTTAAATATTTCCTTATTCTCTTTGCAATTCCTTTTGGTCCAACCAGCTCTTCCACTCTATCTGCCAGATCTTTTGCAAAAGTTGTTTCCACAACATCTTTTGGATCATATCCTTTTTTCCTCGCTTTTTTTGCAACTTCATATGCTTTTTTTATCTTCTCCTCTATGTCGTTAAAATAATCTTCCACAGTGAGAAATATGCTGCCAATAATAAACTTTGCTTACATCTTACATTTTATATCATAAGATGGGAGCAGGTATTAAAATTGCAGAAAAGGCTATATAAAGAGATGGTTATATATTATCATGCCAATTGTGATTGATGAGGAAATATGTGGGGGAAAACCAGTGATAAAAGGAACTCGCATTAGTGTTGAATTTATTTTGGAATTACTATCCAATGGATGGAGTTATGAAGAGATTTTAAAAAATTATCCCCAGCTTAAAAAGGAGGATATTCTTGAAGCAATAAAATATGCTGTCGATGTTTTGAAAGAAGAAAGGATTTATATTCTTCCAAAAGAAGCATGAAATTTATAGCCGATGAAAATGTACCATTAAAAGCAATAGAAAAACTTAGAGAGGACATGGATATAAAATCTGTTATTGAAATAAAGAAAGGAATGAGAGATTTAGAAATAGTAAAAATTTCATCTGAAGAGAAAGCAGTGATAATATAAAATGGCTCATCAAAATGAATATTGATTTTAATGGCAAATTAATAATTGCACGAGAAAATAATATAAGAGAAATAAAAATAAAATAGAATTTTCTTCTATCCTAACCTTTTCTTTTGCTGCAGACTCTTTTTATTGCCATTTCTTACATCCATCTATCCAATCCATACTGAGTCGTTGCTTCTATTTCTGCCAGACCAAAAGCTCCCTGAATGAAATTCTTTATCATATCTTTATACCATTTCATATCTATTTGCTCTCTATCCAGCAACAATTCAACAGGATACATGTAATGAATTGGCTTTACCCCGCTTTTTGTTGGATTTCTTATACCTGGCAAAGGATGCTTTGTTATAACAAACTTAAACTTCCTTCTGTAATTTAGTTTTCCAACAAGCTTTTCCAGAGCTTTGGCACGCTCTCCATAAACCGACATCGATCCATCAGGATTTGGTTTGTAACGGGAAGCAGGCTGAACAGATTGAATGAGCGTGAAAGCATCCAAGCCAAATTTTTCTATGTCCAGTTCCTTTATTTTGTTTAAAGTTGCCCTCCTTATTGAATCCTTTACCTTCTCTCTCGCCTCCTCTTCTTCTTTCCATTCAATGTTTTCTTTCAAAACTTCCATCATAATGTCCTTTAAAACTATTCTTGCAATAGCTGGCTTATCACTCCCTTTGAAGTTATTCCCTTTCGTAATCATTTTAACATTTACATTTTCAACATCAAATATGAGATAATTTTTGTGTTTGACGAAAATCATTGCATCATGCTCTTCTGGCTCAAGCTCAAAATTTTCATAGTTCAAAGCATTCTGCCATTTTTTGTTGCAGTATTCTATGGTATCATACACAAGCTTTGGGTCAACAATCCAGTTCTCGCCATCTTCTTGCAAGCCAAGAGCTCTTCTTAGCCTTTTTGAAGCTGAACGCGAACAAGCAACATATATGCCATCTGTATCTCCATAAACAACTCTTATGCCGGCATCACTCAAAATTTTGAGTGTATCATACAAAATTTGTTGCCCTTTCGTTGTTATCAGAGCCGCCCCCCACAGATTGAACTGGCGGCAAGCAACCATCGGCGCCGATAAAATGCCATGTGTGCCTGCATTACGGGCTGCCTTGAGAGATTGATATATCATCTTTAGCCTTTTTTTCTCCTCCCCCTGCTTTTCCTTCATTTCCTTCTTTATTTTATCTATGAAATTCATTATTCCCTTCATGGCGAGATTGACTATTCCAGGCTCTTTTGAAATTTTGACGCCAATAAGCAAGCCCTTGTCCATAAATTCTTTATCCAGTGGCTTCGAGATAAATTTCACCTCATTCAAAAATCGCTCTGGCAACCTTTTTATCCAAACCCATTCATCAGGCTCATTTAAAGCAAGCCTCACGGTGTCGCCGCCAGCATTGATGGCTCGTAATATAGTGGGATACATGGCGCCAACGTCTGCCACAATCACATGATACCACGGGATGAAATGCGATTTTGCATCCCTGTCGGGCTTTATCGTCATTCCTCCTGGAAAATGGTAGCCGAGTTCACCATTATCATTTATCAAATAAGGATATTCAACCCAGTCCGGCATTTCTTCTCCATATTTAACGACCCTCAACAATTCCTTTCCAGCCTTCTTCTTTCTAACATTCTCCGCTATCTCTGCCTTCCTTTTCCCATATTTTTCAATTCTTCCAGCAATATCGAAAGCTCTGCATATCGGGGGCATTATTTTTTTGTGGTATGCTGCCCTTATCATAGCCATGTAATCCCACATTTTTGTGGCGCCCGCAGGAAATAAAAGTTCGAAAGGCATTCCAGTTATGAAAGCGAGAGGCAATCCCTGCTCTATGAGCCTTTTCGTGACTCTAACTTCCTCTATGACATCCTGGCTATTGTATAGCAATGTTTTATCATCTATGCCCATTTCCTGAGGAGAGAGATGAAGTCGATCCGGTATGCCAACACCAAGGAAGTTTGTTATTCCATCGAGGCTGAAATCTTCCAGAGAATAGAATTTGCGGGAGGCAAGATATGTATCGAACGTGGAGGGATAAAAAATGGCTGTATCATTCGGGCTTCCAAAAATGAAGGATTGATCTTTTCTTGTGTATTTATCCAGAAAATCTCTGAATTCCTTTATTTCATCTGGACTAAGAATGCTTGATGTCTGCATCAACCTTCTTATCCTGTCATATATCTGGAGATTATCGAAACCCATTATGTTGTGGCCAGCAACCATATCACTTTTTCTAACAATTTTACAGAATTCGAGCAAATTTTTTATTTCCTCATGCTCATCATTGGCTACAAGCTGTTTAACTTCCTCGCTTCCTTCTATTTCAACAAAATCAAAAAAGAAGTCCTCGTTTTCCAGATTTTTTTCAGATGAAAACTTTATTTTGATGCCTGCATATCCAATTATGTCAATAGGTGGCTCATTAACTTCTCCAAATTTTGTTAGCTCAATGTCATATACCGTTACATTCAATTCTTTTTCTTTGCCCCCTGAATCAAATATCCATGTTCCCTGGGCGGCTAAATCAGTTAAAACACGCTCATGATATGGGATGTCGTGTTCAGCGGTATAATAACCCATGTTGAAAACTTTATTACTCATCTCTGGCACCATTGATGGATGCTTTACATATAATTTGAATACTTTTCTTTTTATTTCAGTATTCCAGAAAGAAGTGTATTCTTCAATTTCTCCAAATTTTAGAATCCTGTTGTCATTCCCTAGCTCTTCCATCAATTTTTTTCTGACATGGTTTATATCGAGACCAGAAGGGGCAAAAACTAAAAAGTAAGGAGAATGAACTTCATGAACAGGCTGTATTTTCCCATGCCAGTATAAGTAGTTTGGAGATACATTAATAAGCATGTAAAAAATAAAGCTCGCCATTTATAATGGTTTGGTCTGTGGTAAATTCATCTCCTTCTCTTTATATAAATCATAGCCATGAAAAGAACAGCAATCGTCATTAAAGCAATTGCTGTAATATCATTTCTGCTTTTCTTCTCATGCTTTATCCCAAAAAGACTTTCATCGGT
>JAGGWA010000063.1 GCA_021157745.1 Thermoplasmata archaeon | reverse complement strand
CTGAACAGCTATGATCATGCGCACGCCTGTTTCCTCTCCCACTTTCTCCATAATCTTTGCAATTTTGATCGCCTCACTCCCCATGCCTTCTTTATATGCCTTCGTATTCACAACCATAACATGCATGCTTGTATAACCAAAGGCATATATTTCTTTATTCCTTCAAAAATCTCTCAACCATCTTTGCAAAATCCACAAATGGTGTTGGCTTCTCCAGGATTTTTTCAACTCCAAGCTCTCTTAACTTTTCTGCCCATTCTGTCCCAAACCATGCTGTGTAGCCCCAGATTGTGGCGCTTCCATCCATTTTTAAAAGCTCTCTCGCTGTTCTTACACCATCCATTCTTTCCCCCATTCCCGCTCTATGCAAATCTATGGTGGCAATATCATCACTGGCAGAAAGATTCAAATCAAGAATAACTAAAGATGGCTTTTCTCCTTTTTCCATAAGCTCTTTGTAAATTTTCAAACCCTCTTCCCCGCTATAAGCATTTATTATTTCTATTCCCTTTATTTTTTCAAGATAATGATTCAGTAAAACATGTATATCTGGCTCATCATCTATTATCAAAACTTTCTTACTCATGTATCTCACCCTTTGTAACAATATTCCTCACAACTTTTTCTATCCTTTCTATCGCCTTTAGAGCTTTTTCAATTTTCTCCATAGTTTCACCATCCTCTTTTGCCATTTCGAGATAACCTTTTGCTATTGCAAGAGGATTGAAAAAGTAATGGGCTGTATCAGCCTTAAATTTCCTTTCTTCTTCCAAAGCTCGCATCATTTCCTCCTCCGCCTTTATTTTTGCAATGCCTGCAGCAATTCCCCCTGCAATGGCTTTAAGCAATCTTTTATCTTCCTCCTTTAATGGATTATTTGAAGTGTTCATCACCTGCAAAACACCGTACATCTCATTTTTTGTAATCAACGGAAGGGTATAAAGTTCCTTCACATCGTATTTTTTGTATAAATCGAAATTGAATGAAAGTGGTTCATGCTTTTTAACATCCTTCACGTATCTTGCCTTTCTTTCTATAACTGCCTTCACGGCTTCCCATGGTTGATTTTCATCAACTTTATAGCTTTTCATTGTTTTCCTTTTGAAATCCTTGGAATAACCATAGAAAGCAATTGGATTTAGCTTTTTATTTTCCTTATCATACAAGAATACATTTATGTAATCAACGTTCATTATTTCTTTAATGTTTTTAAGCAACTTTCTGCATAACTGGCGTATTGTGGTGCTTTCATTTATGCTCTTGCCTATGACGTAATGAAGGCGGGATAACTTGTTTATTTCCTCTTCCGCTTTTTTACGCTCTGTTACATCACGCAATATGCCCACTACCCTAACCTCTCTTTTCTTTCCTATACTCACGGTCGTAACTTCAACCCACCTTATTTTTCCATCTTTTCTTACAATACGGAATGAATACATCGGCGGCAAAGGCTTGCCAGCCTCTCTTGCTTTCTCGCGTTCCACTATAAGCGGTATATCGTCCTCATGTATTAGCTTCCAGAATGAAAAATCTGGACTTGTTACCTCCTTGTTGGTATAGCCAGTCAATTTTTCAAAAGCAGGGTTCACATATTCAAAACCGTTTGCAGTTATTATATAGATGGCATCAGGAGCATTTTCAACTAGGCTTCTGAAACGCTCCTCACTTTCCCGCAGCATTTCCTCCATTTTTTTGCGTTCTGTTACGTCACGCACTATCGCCATCAAATAGCTTTTTCCACCCACCACTATCCTGTTTAAGCTGACTTCCGCATCAAAAGTGGTGCCATCGAGGCGGCGGTGGCGCCACTCAAAAAACTGCCGTCTCCCTTGTAGTGCTTTTCTGATGTTCTCGAGAGCTTTTTCTTTTGAGTCCATCCCATCTGGTTGTTTTGGTGGAGAGAATTCTTCATAAGGTGTTTTTCCTATAAGTTCTTTTTTACTGCATCCAAACATTTTCGCCGCCATGTTATTGCAATCAATGAATTTATCACCATCCATGATGAAAATCGCATCATTTGCAGCCTCGAAAAGTGTTCTATAGTGTGTTTCGCTCTCCCTCAACGCCTCTTCCATTTCCTTACGCTCTGTTATGTCGTGCACTATCACGATGGCCGCTTTCCCCCCATGATAGGATATTATTGAAAGGGAAACATCAACATATCTTTTCTTTCCATCTTTTCTTATGATAACTGTTTCCCTCCTAAGTCCCGTTATTTTTTTCTTTAAAGCCTCTCTATACATAGCTTGTAATCTTTTTGCCTCTTCCTTGCTAACAAACTTTCTAAAGTTTGCACCAATGATTTCTTTTAAACTGTATCCGGTGAGCTTTTCTGCCTGTTTATTTGCATACTTTACTATATCTTTCTGCACGATCGCTATTGCATCGTTTGCTGTTTCCACAACCATTCTGTATTTTTCCTCGCTTTCTCGCAACATTTCTTCCATTTCCTTACGCTCTGTTATATCCATGAAAGTTACGAGACCAGCAGGTCGCCCTCTAAAGGTAATGTTTGTTGTTGAAAAAATGCCCCACTTTATTTGCCCTTCCTTGGTATAAAAGGGCATTTCATATATACGGGGCTTTATCTTTTTACCCTCCTGTCTTTTTTTGCCTATCTCCTTCACCAGTTTCTGATAATCTTCATGAATGAGTTCCCAGTGATGCATGTTTAACAATTCTTCTTCGCTATAACCTGTTATTTTCTCCGCAGCTTTGTTGACATAGACAAAATAATCGTTTTGATATACAAGCATGCCAGCAAGCGTTGTATCTGCAAGAGCCTTCAAAAATTCCTCTATTTCGGTTTTGACTGTTATGTCTCTTGCAATTCCCTGAAATGCCACTATTTCTCCCTTTTCCTCGATTGGAGCTGTGCTAATTTCTATTACATGCTTCCCACCTTCGCTATCGATTACTTCATATCTTGCTGGCTTCAATTCCTTTCCTTTCCTGAGTAACTCCATTCTTTTCTTAAATTGATTGTAATATTTTCTGGAAATGAATTTTTTGATATTTCTCCCTATGATTTCTTCTTTTTTTCGCTTAAGGAGTTCACACACGGTTTTATTCACATCCAAAATATTGCCTTCTCTATCAAAAATAAATATGCCATCTGGATTCTCATTGAAAATGAGTTCGTATCTCGCTTCCCTTTCTTTCAAAGCTTCTTCTATTTTTCTTATTTCTGTTATATCACGCTGAATGGAAATGGAATGTATTATTTTCCCATTTTCATCTCTAACTGTATCTACGCTAAGCAGCACAATCCTTTCCTCTCCACTCTTTGTTTTTATTTTTAATTCAGCATTTTTTATTTTCTCTCCTTTTTTCCATCTCTGAAATATTCTTTTCGCCTTTTTTTGGTATTCAGGAGCATATATGGTAAAAACTGGCTTACCAACCAACTCTTCTTTTTTATATCCCAAAACTTTCAAAGCACTTTTATTTACATCTATTATTTTTCCATCTGGAGAAACCATGTAAAAGTAGTCGGGAGCATTTTCGAAGAACTTTCTAAAACGTTTTTCACTTTCCCTCAAATCCTCTATAATGTTGAGTAGAGCCAGCCTATTCTCTTCTATTTTTTTTCGCAGCTTCTCATTCTCTTTTTTTAACTCTTCCATACTTTTCTCAATTTCTCTTCGCATTCTCTCAACCTTTCCTTCAATTCCCTCATTTTTAATTCTCTATCTATTGTGGCATCGTGGAATCGTTGCAAATACTCAAGATTTTTCTTCAGCTCTTGCTCTTTCTTTCTAAGCTCTGTAACGTCTTCAGCTATGCCAAGTAACGCATTTTTACCCTTATATTTAAATGGGATGAAATGAAGCTGGATATGTTTTCCTTTTATTGTTTTCTCTATTACAACGGCGGGGCCATGCATTGCTTTTTCAATTGCCTTTTTAACCTTTTTTTCTCCCACTCCAAATTTTTTAACTATGGCAGACAGACCAATTTTACCTTCTTTTTTAAATTTTTTGTAAAGTGAAGGAAAGATTTTTTTCATTAACTCCTCTTTTCCAAACTTGTTGACATATTCAACATAACTGTCTGTAATGATGAAAACTCCGAGAGGCAGGCTTTCGGCAAGTGTGCGATACTTCTCCTCATTTTCCCGCAGCATTTCTTCCATTTTTTTGCGTTCTGTTATGTCACGCACTATCGCAACAATTCTTTTCTCACCTGCTATATCCACAAGTGTTGTTGAAACTTCTACGGGAATCTCTTTTCCATTTTTTCCAATATTTACAGCTTCAACTCTTATTCCTCCCTTCTTCAAATGTTCCTCCACCAATTCCTTAAATCTTTTTCCTATTTCCTTCGGCACAATGTCAGCAACATTCATTTTTGTTAATTCATCTTTGGTGTAGCCAAGCAATTTGCATGCTGCACTGTTTACATCCAATATATTCCCATTCAAATCTTCGATGAAGATGGCATCTAATGCTCCTTCGAAAATTGCTTCAAATTTCTTTTCCAGCTCCTTGAGCTTCGTAACATCCAAATTTACGCTCAGGCTTCCAACAAATTTTCCATTCTCATACAGAGGCGTAGAGGAGATGAAAAATGTTTTTATACTTCCATCCTTGGCGATGAGTCGAACCTCATATTTGCCCTCTTCTCCTTTCTTCCTTTTTTCTATTTCCTCTTCTATTTTCTTTTTATCTTCTTTATGAACGAGAGCCAAAAAATCCTTTCCAATTAACTCTTCCTTTTTGTATCCCAAAGCATTTGCAAAAGCATCGTTAATGAAAATCATTTTTTCTTTTGCATCATCTATGCATATGCCTTCGCTCGCCATTTCAGCAATCATGTGATATTTCTTCTCTGCTTCTTCTTTCTCATTGTTTATCTTTATTGAATGCAGCGCAAATGAAATATCTCCTGCGACTTCTTTTAACAGCTCGATCTCTTCCTTTTCAAAATCTTTTGAATGGACAACAGAGAGCTTGCCTTTTATTCCATCCTCTTTCAAATTTATCACAAATGCGTTTCCATTGATTTTTTTCTTTCCTGCTCTTCCCATCTTTTCAACTAATTTTTTATGCTCCTCTTCATCTCCTTCAAAGTAAATTTTATCTTTATATGAAATACAAATCATCTTGTATCCTTTAACTTCGTGTAACAACTTACATGCTTTCTTTATCAATTCCTCCTCATTTTTTTCCTTCGTTATGATTTGGTTTACGCCCCTTATTGCTTTTAACAATTCATTCAAATGTTCTATTTTAGCCTGATATGCCTTAATTTCTCTTATATCAACCATTATACCGGATGAAAAAAGCAGTTTTCCTTTTTCGTCTTTGAATGGCACGACAGTCATCAAAACAGGAATGATGTTTCCATGCTTATCTTTTCTAACTGTCTCAAAAGTCATACCATTCTTTTTTATCGCTTCTTCAAATTGCCTTCTCTGTTCTTCAGCGTCGACAGCCATCATTGACATCGGTTTGCCTATTAGCTCTTCAGATTTCCATCCAAAAATCTTTTCAACTGCCTTGTTGACATATATTATATTTCTATTGCCATCAACAACTACAACAGCCTCCCTTGCATTTTCAATTATGGATGAAAGCATGGCCTCTTTTTCCTTTACCTTGCATTTTTCAATCGCATTTAATACAACGGGAGCAATCTTTTCCAGCTCGCTGTTCAAAACATAATCATCCAAGCCTCGCTTCAGAGCCTGCGCCGCCACCTCCTGCATGTCTGCATTGATGAGCATGATGACTGGTTTAAATGGCATTTTTTTCTTTGCTTCCTTTAAAATTTGAATTCCACTCCCCCATGAGAGCTCGAAGTCTGTTATGACGGCATCGAAACCTTCTTCCAAAGCTTCCTCAAACTGCCGTCTTGTTCGAGCTTCGATAAAAAAAGCATCCTTAAAAGCTGATGAAAGAGCTTTTTCCACCTTTTTTGTTAAACTTG
>JAGGWA010000179.1 GCA_021157745.1 Thermoplasmata archaeon | reverse complement strand
GGATGGTGGATTTTAAATATCACAGGAAATGTTACATATACAAAAAAGATTGATGAAGAAGAAGAAAAAATTCTTATATCGACGACCATAGAGAAGCTTATGGATGATATTTGGATTAAAGATGGAAGAACAAAAAAAGAAATAGAAATTCTCTTAGGAGAAAATTATCCTATAAGAGATATTTTTGATATTTTGCCTGAAGTTAGAGCAGGCGCCTACAACATAATAATCGAAGCAAAAATATATAGAGAGGGATGGTGGGGTAGCCAATGGATAACAGTTTCAAAAAAAGAGGTTGGACCCATTTCAATTGGTTAATTTTCTTGCTTTTATTTTTCATAAGGCGAAATAGTTAAAAGCAATTTTTATTTTCATGCCATGAAAGATAAATACGAAGAATGGGTGAAGAATTTTAAGTGGGATGTTCCGGAGCATTACTCGATAGCAGACGTTGTTGATGAGCATGCAAAAGATAGAAGCAAAATTGCCATATATTATGAAGATGCTTCTGGAAAAAGGGGCAAGATGGCATACTGGGAGTTGCGTGACGAGTCAAATAGGTTCGGCAATTGGTTGCGCAGTCTCGGAATGAAGAAAGGAGATAGAATAATGGTTATTCTGCCACGAATACCAGAAGTTTATGTTAGCCAGATTGGAAGTTTTAAGATCGGAGCGATAGTTGTTCCATGTCCAGATATGCTCAGGGCGAGAGACATAGAATATCGTGCCAAGAATTGCAATGCAAAAACAATAATTGCTTCTATTGATTCCACTCCTTTTGTTGATGAAGTTAGAGATAAAATACCTGTTGAAAATTTCATAGTTGTTGGTGGCGAGAAAGACGGATGGCTCAGCTATGAGAAGGAACTGCATCGCTACTCTCGAAATCTTGAAAAAGAAAAGATTAAATCGAGCGATATAATGACGATAAACTATACTTCTGGAACAACCGGAGAGCCGAAAGGCGTGATGCACAATCATGCATGGATTTATTGCATGGCGAAGACCAATGCCGTATACTGGTGGAATGCCCAGCCCAACGAGCTGCTTTGGACCACATCATCGCCAGGATGGGCAAAATGGTTCTGGAGTCCTATAGGTGTCGCTTTAGCAACAGGAGCTTCTCATCTCATTTACAATGGCAGGTTTAATCCAGCTAAATTTTTATCACTAATGGAAAAATATCGTGTCAATAGGCTATGTGCCACGCCCACCGAGTACAGAATGTGGGCTCAGGAAGATTTAGAGAGCTATGATTTGTCTGATATGAAGAAATTTTTGAGCGCTGGAGAGGCTTTGAATCGTGAAGTGATAGACAGATTCTATAAAGCATATGGAATCAAAATATACGAAGGCTATGGCCAAACAGAAACAACTGGTCTAGCATGCAATTATGATGGAATAGAAATAAAGCCAGGAAGCATGGGGAAGCCAATGCCGGGAAGCGATTTAAAAATCGTCGACGAGGATGGAAATGAATTGCCTCGTGGCCAAATAGGACAGATTGCGATTCCAATAACTCATCCTGGCTTAATGGTTGGCTACTGGAATGGTAAAAGCTTGGAAGAAATAGCTGTAAATGGCCTCTATCTCACAGGCGATTTAGCAAAAATGGACGAAGACGGCTATCTATGGTTTGAAGGAAGAGCTGATGATGTTATAAAGGCTTCAGGCTACCGTATTGGACCATTTGAAGTGGAAGATGCTCTGGTAAAGCATCCTGCCGTCATGGAAGCTGCCGTTGTGGCGTCGCCAGATAAAATAAGGGGCAACATAGTAAAAGCATTTGTAGTTCTTGCAAAAGGATATGAACCGAGCGAGGCTTTGATAAAAGAATTGCAGGAATTCGTCAAACAGGAGACGGCGCCATATAAGTATCCTCGCGAGATAGAATTTGTTGATAGCCTGCCAAAAACAATAAGCGGAAAGATAAGGAGAGTGGAGCTAAGGGAAAGAGAGAGAAAAAGAAAGCTGGAAATGTGGGCAAAAGAAGAGAAAGAAAAGCAACAGTAGTCAATCAATCCATTTGATTATGTCTGCAAGCGGCTTTCGTGGCGATGCTTTCGGAACCCTTGCAGGATAACCCATGGCTATGCAGGCTGCAATTGTGTAGCCAGATGGCACACCAAGCTCTTCCATCGCATCCTCATCCTGCTCCAAAAATTTTGCGAAACCGATCCAGCATGTTCCAATACCAAGGCTCCAGGCGGCGAGCATAATATTCTGGGCGGCGCATGAACATGCTTCTGTATTGAACGTTAATGGCTTAGTTATTATGAAAATAACGGCGGGAGCATTGTAAAATATAATATCCTTGCTTGAATTTGCAACTGCTCGCAGGAATAAAAGCAAATCATTTTCTTTCAGCTCTGGATATTTTCTTTTCCACCTCCATTTATTTTTCAGAATTTTTTTAATCTGTTTCTTTACCTCATTGCTTAGCTCTTTTATTCTATGCTTGTTTGTTACAACAATGAATCGCCATGGCTGCCTGTTTTCAGGCGATGGAGCATAGCGTGCAGCCTCAATTATTTCCTCTATTATCTCTTTTGGAATCCCATCATCCTTAAATCTTCTTATGCTCCTCCTCTCTTTTATGCATTTTATAATTTCATTTTCCATGTTATGAATACGGCTGCATTAAATAATATATGCCAGAAGCAATCAATTTTATATGTAAAATCTTTTCAGGTTGTGATCAGGCTCGGCAAACTTGCTTTGTATCATTGCGATGAGTGCAACATCCCATTGTTGAAGAGAAGCTACGACGGCAAACAAGCGCGCCATGTGGCGATAACGCCGCCTGGCGATGTGCGGCCAGCTTTTGATTTCGATGTTGCCATGCTTGAAAAGCTGTTAAAAAAGCAATTTGGGTCAGCTTATCTGCCACCCGTAATTTTATTGAATAGCATTCCCGCCATAGACAGGAGTGACGAAGTCATCATAGATGGCAGAGTTGCTGGCGTGCTTTACTATGACATATTTAGACAAAGCTTCTATTTTCAACCTCGCCCGTGGTATGCTTCACTGCTCGAGATAAAAAAAGGATATGTTGTTGCTGATGATGGCGCTGTGGATGCCATTCTAAAAACATCCAATCTTATGGGACCGGGCGTTGTAAGCGTAGATTGTGGGATAAAGGAAGGGGATGAAGTCATTGTTTTAAACAAAGATTGGGAGGTTGTTGCAACAGGAAAGGCGAGGAAAAACGCTGATGAAATGAAGTCACATGGAATGGCAGTAAAGATAAAATGGAGAGGAATTGAAAAAGCTGAGAAAAGAGAAAAAATAACATGGAAAGATGTAATTGAAGCAAATGAAGATGTTATCTCGAGTTACGTTGGCGAAGCCAAAAAATTTATAGAAAGATTTGCTGAAAGGAGCGAGAAGAAAGTTATTTCTTTTAGCGGAGGAAAGGATAGTCTTGCCACTCTTTTACTTACTCTCGAAGCTGGATATGAATTTCCAATGATGTTTTTGAATACTGGAATAGAATTTGATGAAACAGTGGTGTATGTTCATGATGTTGCCTCTCGCCATAGCGTTGAATTGTTTGAAGAGAATGCTGGCGATGCGTTCTGGCGTGGAATAAAAGTTTTTGGTCCCCCAAGCCGTGACTACAGATGGTGCTGCAAAACATGCAAGCTTGGTCCAGCCGTCAGGCTAATAAAGAAGCATTTTGGCGGAAGCGTTATTTCATTCATTGGGCAACGCCGCTACGAATCTGAAAACAGGGCCAAGCATGGAAGTATATGGCAGAATCCATGGGTTCGCGGTCAAATCGCTGTTTCACCAATCCAAAACTGGACAGCCCTGCATATATGGCTCTATTTATTCATGAAGAAGGCGAGATGGAACAAGCTATATGAACAGGGATTCTACAGAATAGGATGCTGGCTTTGCCCATCCTCGAACATGGCTGACTTTGCAATAAAAAAGCATGCAGACTGGGAAAGATTTGAAAAAGAGCTGAGAGCATTCAAAGAAAAACAAAATTTGCCCGAAGAATGGCTTAGCCTCGGCTTGTGGCGGTGGCGCCGCCCGCCGCGATGGAGCAAGGTGAGGTATGAAGTGACTACAGAGAGAAAATATGAAATAAAGGGAAATGAGAAGCGTATAGAGAATTTTTTGAATATACTTGGCAGGGTTGAAAAGCTCGGCAAGGGCTACAGAGCTGGAAGATTTAAGGTAAGTCTGGATAGGCTGGAGGAAAATGAAAAAATTGTGAATGACGTTATATACAAAGCGATAAAATGTATTGGATGCGGTGTATGCTTAACCCATTGTCCGAGAGATGCGATATATATCGATGCCAACAAAGCATGGATCGACGCCAATAAATGCATCCATTGCAGGGAATGCATGAAGGAATGTCCAGTTGTGGTTTTTGGCTAATCATAAGAATAAAATACCCTATTTTATTTTACCAAGGATGACGATAGTAACCTTCCGCTATGAGGACATGATTTCATTGATTGGGAGAGAGATTGAAAAAGAAGAATTAATTGAAAAAATTCCAATGATTGGTGTTGGACTGGAAAAGGTGGATGGAGACGAGATAAGTATCGAGGTTTTTCCAAATCGCCCAGACATGTTCAGCGTGGAAGGAATAGCAAGGGCTTTGAGAGCTTTTTTTGGAATAGAAAGGGGTCTCAAAAAATATGATGTAAAAGATGCTGAAATCGAGATTAAAGTGGATAGAAGTGTTAAAGGGGTTAGGCCATTCATTGTTGGATGCGTTATAAGGAATGTAGAATTCAATGACGAGAGCATAGCTTCCTTAATGGAATTGCAGGAAAAGTTGCATCTGTCCATAGGTAAGGGAAGAAAAAAGATGGCTATTGGTGTCCATGATTTTGACAAAGTTGAGCCACCATTTTTATATAAAGGAGTTAAGCCACATGAAATAAAATTCATTCCACTTGGAATGGAAGAAGAACTTAGCTTAGATGAAATACTTGAAAAGCATGAAAAAGGAATTGAATATGCTCATCTCGTTAGAGGAGAAGAATTGTATCCCTTGCTTGTTGATAAAAATGGAAATGTACTGTCTTTTCCACCTATAATAAATGGGCAGCTTACAGCAGTAAACTATGCCACAAAAAATATATTCATAGATGTAACTGGAACAGACGAAAAGGCAGTTAATCAAGCATTGAACATAATAGCTACATCCTTGGCAGAAAGAGGAGGAAGAATTGAGAAGGTAAAGATTATTGATGAAAAAGAAAAAATAACACCTGATTTAACTCCTTTCAAAAATGAAATAAAACTTGATTATGTTAGGAAGGTAATAGGCATTGATCTCGATATCAAAGATGCTCTTGAAAGAATGGGGCATGATGTTGTCATTGAGGAAGGCAAAGCAATTGTTTATTCGCCGGCATGGAGAACCGATATATTGCATCCTGTTGATTTAATAGAAGATGCTGCAATTGGATATGGTTATGGGGCAATACCATTTACGCTTCCAAAGCATGTTACATTTGGCTCCTCTTTTGAATACAGGAAGATTCATGATACAATGCTCGGTTTGGGATTCGATGAAGTCCTGACTTTAAGTTTATCAAGCAAGGAAAAAGAATTCCAGAAAATGGAATTGGAGGAAAAAAATGTTGTTGAAATAGCTAATCCAATATCTTCCCATCATTCAATTGTCCGCCCTTCTTTGATTCCTTCCCTACTTGAAATTTTGTCCAGCAACAGGCACAATGATTTACCTCAAAGCATATACGAGTTGGGCAATGTTGTGTTGGATGGAATGCAAAAAACCATGCTTGCAGGAGTAAAAATAGCAGCAAAAACAGGCTTTACAGAATGCAAATCAATCGTGGAGGCAATACTGAGGAATTTTGGTTATAAAATGGAAGTAGAGGAAGAGAAAAATAATGCTTTCATGGAAGGAAGATGCGCCTCTGTTTTGGTTGACGGAGAAAAAATAGGTTACTTTGGAGAGATAAAGCCTTCCGTCATAACAGCTTTCGAGCTTGAATATCCAGTTATAGCATTCGAAATCGATGCATCATTTCTTCTTTCTTCTAAGTAAGACGGCGATTACAATGGCCATGGCGAAAGGCACAACATCAAATGCTGGCGTCCTCAAGCTTGAATAACCTATCATCTGCACGCCAGGCGACGGCAACGTGGCAACATTGCTATCATTTTCCACATTTATTTCATATTCCTCTCCCTTTACAATGGCTGAAAGCTTTGTTTTCGAGCCTTTCATATAATGGATTACCTCTGCGCATGGCTGCATTTTGTTTTTCCCAGATTTCCATCCTTCATACGAGGGCATTGTTTTGTAAATGTAATACCTGCCTTCTTCTCCCAGATAAGTTGCGTTGACTTCTTTTCCATTTACGATACAAAATATCCTTACCTTCTTCTTTCCTTTTTCCTCCCATTTCTCACTTATGTTCTTCAAAACCCATATTTTTATCACGCTCGAGGAATTCAGGCTATTGTTTTGATATGTTGCATATATAACATTTTTCTCGAAATACAGCATACCTTCATAGCTCGATTCATGTCCATTTTTATCCTTTGCCACTATCCTGAATTTTTCATTATTGTTTCCAGAATAATTGAATACATAGAATTCATTGTATTTTCTCATTTCATGCAATCCCGATAAATTAATTTCTGCTTTTGATATGCCAACGTTATCTGTTATTCTTGCAAATATTGAGGCATTTTCATTGATTTGCTGCACAGCTGGCAGAACAACGACTTCTATCTTTGGAGGAGACGCATCGTAAAATGGAGGATTTATGAACAATATGAAGAAAGCAAGCCAGGTGAAGAAATAAAAGGATATGCTGCTCAACCATTCCTTCTTCGAGAAAGATGAAATATCTATTTTTAAAAATTGCAGTATCTTGGCAAGAAATCCTATGCTTGCCATTGCAAATAGAAAAACGAGAGGCCATCTTATTGATTTATCTATGTGAATCCATAATACAACGGAAATGATTGCGATTAAAATTCCAAATAAAAATGAAGCCATTGACGCCTTCGCCTTCCTCCTTTCAGTTTCCTTAAATTTTTTCTCATCGAATTCTGGAATCTTTATTTCTTCGTCTCCCATGCTTAGCTATCTCTTTTCAATTAAAAATCTTTTTATTTGATTTGAATTGTTTTCATGACTGAATTCAGATATCTTGCATTTCCTTTCCAGCTAAATGGATGCTCTTCAAGATGCGTATCCATTGAAACAGCCTTTATTTTTTTACCATTCCATTTAGATATCACAAGCTCAACATGACTCCTCTCTTTCCTTCCAACATAAAATTTAAATTCAAAATCTCCTTTGCCAATGAATTTTCCTATATCGTTACTCCACTCACTATAAACTGCTTTTATTCCGGCTGCCATCAGAATAGCCTGCTGGTAGCACCAAAGCTTTGCTTTCTTTCCCTTTTCCATCTTTTTTGAAACAAAATTTACTATTTTCGATAATCTCCTGGAAAAGAAAATGCTGTTTCCATGAGCTGGTTCCATTATGCTTTTTGTCCTCTCATAAAAATCTAAAAATGAATGGCATTCCATGTATATTTCTAAAATTTTATCACGGGATTTAAGCAACTCAAGCTCATCATTTGCGAACTTTGCAACATTCCATATACCGTTGAAGAATTCATCTTTCCATATCATACCCATTTTGTAATCTCTTCCACTCTCTTCTTCCTTTTTCTTGGTGTTATTTCCTCGCCCGGATAACCAATTGAAATCAAGCCAACAAGGAAGAAATTTTCCAGACCAGCCATTTTCTTTATCTCTTTTTCCACATCCGGAAAGTTTGCAACTCCAATGTAGCATGTGCCAAGTTTTAGCTCGGTTGCTTTAAGCATCATATTCTGTATGGCCATTGCAGCACTTTCAATTGCCCATATTAATTCAAGCTGAGAATATTTCTCATCCAGTATGCCAGTTTTTTCAACAAAAACACCAATATAGCATGGAGCGAAAAACATGCCATCTTCAAATTTTTTCCTCAGTTTTTTCTCCTTACTTTTGCCATAGTATTCAATGTGTCCCTTTAAAATAAGCTCGTGCAATTTTTTTCTTACTCCCTCGCTTTTAAAAACCACAAAAAACCAGTTTTCCAGCATGCTGGCTGTGGGCGCCCTGATTGCAGCTTTGATTAGTTCTTCTATTTTATCATCTATGGGTTCATCTTTATAAAATCTGACGGATGCCCTTTCATATATTTCATTGCAAACCATAGTTATAATGAAAGCAGGAAATTAATAGTTAACCTCTATGAAAGGTCTCCGCACCCGCAATGCGCCTCATGAATGGCAGAATATAAATCATATAGTCCCTCTCCTGTTTTTGCAGACACGAGCAATGGACGCTGCACGATGCTTGTGTATTCAACATAGTCTATCAAGCCCCTTGCCAGAGAAAGCAAAGCATCTCCTTTGGAGAGCATTTCCTCAATTTTTTCTCTATCTATAAGATTCAACAATTTTTTTCTGTCAACCAAATCAACTTTGTTTATGGTTGTGACACTTGGAACCATGAGCTTGAGATTTATTATTGCATTCTGAGCCAGTATGGCGAGATAATTTTCTACCGATATCGCTTCACTGGCATCTACAACAAAGAGGGCTGTAACTATATCATATTTTGAGAGCTTCTCCACTATCTTCTTTCCATAATCATGGTACAAAAATATTTCAAGCTGCCCCGGAGTATCGACAATTTTTATTTCATTTCTGTCATTCAGTATCCATTCATCCATGCTCGCTATCAACTCCATGCTTTTGAGCAATGCCCCATTTATACCAAGCTTGTATTTCCTCTGAACTTCCTCAACACTCACCCATTTTCTGATGTCTATGTCCGCTTTTGTATTGCTCGCAGGATCAAGATTTATAAGCAATCCCTCATATTCTGCAAGCTTCCTTGCTATGCTTGTTTTCCCAGCAGCAGCAGGCCCCATGACAACGATATACATGGAAAGGATATTAAAACAGATAAAAATATTTTATTCTCAATTGTTTTTACGCTAGCACAAAAATAACCTTTATATAATGCATTTATATTGCCTTTTAGCTATGCAGGAAATAGTAGATGCAGTAAAGAAGGCATTGAGCGAGGAAAACAACAAAAAGCGTAAATTCACGCAATCGGTAGACATAGTTATAAATCTAAAAGATGTTGATTTGAGTAAGCCAGAGAATAGAATAGATGAGGAAATAGAGCTGCCAGATAGAGGCAAGGAAGCAAAGGTGGGCGTTTTCGCAAGCGGCGAGATGGCGGCGCGAGCCAAAGAAGTGGCTGACATCGTTATTAAGCCAGAGGAATTGAAAGAATTGGCGGAGGATAAGAAAAAAGCCAAGGAAATTGCCCGCAACTATGATTTTTTCGTTGCTGAAGCTCCTTTGATGCCATCCATAGGTAAAGCTTTGGGACGCATTTTTGCTCCTCGCGGCAAGATGCCGAAACCAATTCCTCCAGATGCTGATATTGAAGCAATTGTTAAAAAACTCAAGAAAAGTGTTAGGATACGTTCCAAAGATAAACCAACTTTCCATTCATATGTTGGCGTTGAAACGATGCCTCCCGAAAAAATTGCTGAAAATATCAAAACGATTCTCGACAGGGTAGAAGGCAAACTTGAAAGAGGAAGAGCAAATATAAGGAGTGTTTATGTAAAAACGACGATGGGAAAAAGCGTTAGGGTGTTGTAAATGCCAGCGAAATGGAAGCTTGAAGAAGTAGAAAATTTGAAGAAAATCGTTTCATCATATCCTGTTGTTGG
This sequence comes from Thermoplasmata archaeon, assembly GCA_021157745.1. GTDB lineage: Archaea > Thermoplasmatota > E2 > UBA202 > JdFR-43 > JAGGXW01. The sequence continues at coordinate 2,887 of JAGGWA010000179.1, read as the reverse complement.
TATAGTTGGTATTCGTGGCATTCCTGCCTCGTTGATGCAGGAAATGCGCGCAAGGATGAGGGGAAAGATTCTTTTGAGAGTTTCTAAGCAATCTTTGATATCTCTTGCCCTACAAAATGGAATGAAAGAGCTTGCCAACTACATGGAAGGAGAAGTTGGAATAATAGCAAGCAAGATGAATCCATTCAAAGTATACAAGGAAATAAATGAAATGCGTTTGAGGATGCCTGCAAAGGGGGGAGAAATAGCTCCCGAAGACATAGTTGTTAAAAAAGGTGACACTCCATTCAAGCCTGGCCCAATTGTAAGCGACTTGCAGAAAGCTGGTATTCCCGCTTCGATAAGAGGGGGCAAGGTTGTTATAGACAAGACTGTCACGCTCGTCAAAAAAGGAGAAAAAATAAGCAAGGAAGTTGCAAATGCTTTGACAAGACTTGATATAAAGCCGTTGGAAATCGGGCTGCAAGTTTATGCCATCTTCGAGGATGGAATAATATACACTCCAGACATACTTGCTGTAGATGTAAACAAAATATTGCAGGATATGCAGCATGCTAAAGCCAATGCTATGGCTCTGGCAATAGAAATAGGATATCCAACAAAGGAAACGATGCCATTATTGTTGCAGAAGGCATATAGAAATGCTTATATGCTTGCAATAGAATCCAATATATACACGAAAGAAACAATAGAAGAATTTATAAGGAAAGCCTATTTACAGGCTAAAGAATTGGAAAAAATAGGAGGTTGAAAAAATGGAATATGTATATGGCGCAATGCTGCTCCATGCCGCAAAAAAGGAGATAAACGAGGAGAATTTGAAGAAGGTGCTAGAGGCAGCTGGAATCGAAGCTGATGAAGCAAAAATAAAAGCTCTGGTAGCATCATTGGAAGGCGTTAATATTGACGAGGTGCTTGAAAAGGCTGCAACAATGCCAGTAGCCGCTCAACCGGCGGCGCAGCCAGAGGAAGCAAAAGAAGAGAAGAAGGAAGAAAAGAAAGAAGAGAAGAAGGAAGAGAAAGAAGAAGTAAGCGAGGAAGAAATAGCTGCTGGCTTAGGAGCACTCTTCGGTTAAACCTTCTCCCTTTTATGATTTATTTATTTTTTAGATGGGGTAGAGTAGGATATAGCCTAGATATTTCCCATACCAAGTTGCTTTAAAAGCTTGCGCTGCATTTTCTTGCTTGAGAAACTTTTCATCATTTTCTTCGACATGTTGTACTGTCGAAGCAGCTCTTTCACATCCTTCGCTTCCACACCAGCCCCTCTTGCAATTCTTTTTATGCGAGATGCCTTTATGATGCCAGGATTTTCAAGCTCCTCTCTTGTCATCGAATCCATTATAACCTTGTATTTCTGCAGTTTCTGCTGCGTTTTGTACATGTCCTCATCTTTCATTTTTCCTCCAAAAGGCAGCAATTCCGCTATTTTCTGAAACGGACCCATGCTCGATAAAGCTTCCATCTGCTCATACATGTCAACAAGCGTGAACTTGCCGCTAAGCATTCTTTTTGCAGTTTCTTCCATTTTCTTCTCTTTCCCCTTCATTGCCTCTCTCGCCTTTTCCATCAAAGTTTCGAGATCACCCATTCCGAGGAGGCGGGAAAGAAAGCGGTTTGCATCAAACTTCTCTATGTCGTCCATGTGCTCTCCTGTTCCAATAAAAACTATCGGTGCATGGGTGGCAGCCACCGCCGAGAGAGAGCCGCCGCCTTTGGCTGTGCCATCCATTTTCGTCAGGACAACGCCTGTTATTCCTATTGCCTCATTGAATGCCTGTGCCTGCTTCCCGGCCTGCTGCCCTATGGAAGCATCTATAACAAGCAATTTTTCATCTGGCTTTGCTATGCTTGCTATCTTTTCCATTTCCTCTATCAGATCCTTTTCAAGAGAGTGACGGCCAGCGGTATCGATGATTATGACATCATATTTTGAAAATTTTTCAAGTCCCTCTTTTACAACTTTTGCTGCGTCGCTTCCTCCTCCATAAACAGGAACATCTATTCTGGATGCAATCTGTTTTAGCTGTTCATAGGCGGCAGGGCGGTGCACGTCTGCTGCTATCAAGGCAACCTTCATGCCTTTTTTCTGAAAATATCTTGCTATTTTTCCGCATGTTGTTGTCTTTCCCTGTCCGTATAATCCAACCATCATTATTCTCTGCTTTTTTAAAGGCAGCTCTTTTCCTTCTCCAAGTATGGCGGAAAGTTCTTCATGTAAAATCTTCAAAACATGTTCCCTGTTACTCATTCCTGGCAGGGGTTTTTCTTCAAGCGCCCTTTTCTCTATTTTTCTCGATACCTCCAGAACAAGCTTTACATTCACATCTCCAGTTATCAAAGCACGCTGAATATCTTTTACAACTTCTTTTACAACATCTTTATCGACGAATGGAGCATTTACAATCCTTTTAAATGCACTCCTCAATGAGTCGCCAAAGCTTTTTAACATTGTTTGTATATGTTGCCATATTAATATACTTTTACAATACTGCAAACACTGCCAACAAAAGCAAGCCAGCTATGTAAAGGAGCAATGCCATCCTTATTTTATCTGCATCCCACACCATCTCCCTCATGATTTTTATCATGCCAATTTTTAAAAGAGATGGCGGGGGGTAGAGAGGGAATATAAAAAACTTACGATTATTCGTAACGAGACCATCAACTTAAGAATAATTTTATAGTTCCTCCTTAATTTTTCCCATGAATGAGGGGATGGGAATAATCGAAAGGATAGCGAAATGGATAGAAGAGAAAAAAATTTTTGTTAGAGAAAGAAAAAGCAATGTAAAAAGAGCATTAGGAATGCTATTATATCATGCAGGATTGAGCTATAATAAAACTGGATTATTTGTAAATGCGAGTTATGAGGCGGTAAGAAAAT
>JAGGWA010000005.1 GCA_021157745.1 Thermoplasmata archaeon | reverse complement strand
AGCAAATCCATTGAAATGGCTTCCGTCATATCCAATTTTTATTGCGTATCTCACAATTCTTATATGCATGGCATTTATATACCATCATGAAAAAGGAGCATGTTAAATTGCTTATATGCCCTTATTGTCATGGAGAGCTCGATTTAAAAATAATGAAAGACAGCGAGGATGAAATAATAGAAGGCACGTTAAAATGCAAAAATTGTGGAAAGGAATATGAGATAAAGGAAGGGATAGCGAGGATGATGTAATATCACTCCTTCCCGAAAATATGCCATTTTCCAGTTATTATTCCTCTGATAAAACCCAAACCGTAGGAAATTTTTATCAATAAATAGAAAAATACGCTTGTTATTATCACAAAAATATCTTTTGTAACTCTTGCTGTACTGATCAAGCACAAAGCTATGTAGAGAAGAACCAAAGAAAGGAATAACCATAATGGAAATATTTTTATGATTGTGAGAATGAAGAAAAAAAGGGAGCCAAGCACAAATAAGGAAGGAAATAAATGAAATATTTTGATAGTATCAGGATGCTTTCTAATCATTTTTGCCCTCGCTATTCCATACCTATAAAGCTGTTTGAATAATCCTTTTACAGTATCTCTCTTAAAATGATATACAACTGTTTCTGGAGTGTATAGAATTTTATAGCCTGCTTTCTTTACCCTTATATCAAATTCTGCATCCTGCCCGCACCAGAACTCGGGATCAAACATTCCAATCTTTTGAAATATCTCTTTCCTGTATAACGTGAAGGCCATGTGCTCAACATATTTTTCTTCTTTGAAGACGGCATTCTGCATGAAGATGCCGGAGCCCGCCATGAAACCAAGGAAGGTTGCTCCTGCCACCCTTCCAACAAAGTTTTGTTTTTTGGGAGAGATATTCGAGCAGCCCACACCTGCAACATTTTCTGGTTGCTCCTTCAATTTTAAAGCAAGCACTTTGAGTAAATTTTTTGAAGCTATTGAATGGGCTGAAAAATTCATGAGCATATCTCCTGTTGAATTCTCAATACATATATTTCTTCCTATTGCTGTATTGCCGCTGGGGTTATCATAAACTTTTATGTTTTTATGCTTTTTCGCATACTCTTCTATTATTTCTCTTGTCCTATCATTTGAGTTGCCCTCAGCAAAAATTATCTCCACTTTATCCTGAGGATAGTCTAGGCTGAGGAGAGATTCAATACAATCCTTAATATATTTCTCCTCATTTCTCGCTGGTATTATGAATGAAACTTTGGGATATTCCACAAGAGTTATAAAAAAGGATTATTTGAAGGTTGCCAAAAGGTTTTAATTTTGAGATGGCTTTCAAAACAATGAAAAATGTTAGAATTGGCAAGAATGCTAAAATAGGAGAATATGTATTGCTTGGAGTAGAGCCAAGGAAACCAACAGGAGAGCTTGTTATTGGTGATAACGCTGTTATAAGATCCCACACAGTAATATATGCTGGGAATAAAATTGGGGATAATTTTCAGACAGGGCATGCTGCTTTAATAAGGGAAAATAACATAATAGGAAATAATGTAAGCGTGGGATCCCATACAGTTATAGAGAGGGAAAATGTTATAGAAGATGGTGTGAGAATTCATTCCCACTGTTTCATACCAGAATTTGTAATAATAAAAAGGAATGCATGGCTTGGCCCCCGTGTTACAATACTGAATGTTCTGCATCCTCCATGTCCGAGATGGGAGGAATGTGCAAAAAGTGTTGTGATAGAAGAGAATGTAAAGATAGGAGGAAATGTTACAATATTGCCCCGCGTTAAGATAGGCAGGAATTCATTAATAGGAGCTGGAGCAGTTGTGACAAAGGATGTTCCACCAAACAGTGTTGTTGTTGGAAATCCTGGAAGAGTTATCAAAAATATTAAAGAGTTGGAATGCATTCTTGGTTATTATAAAACACCATATGAATGGGAGGAATCAAAATGAAGGTGAATTTAACAGAAATGTATGTTGATGAGGAAATAAAAAATGCAGCTATGAAAGTGATAGAAAGCAGGAGATATGTGAAAGGAGAACAAGCAAGAGAATTTGAAAAGGAATTTGCAAAATTTTCAGGAGCAAAGTATGGTGTGGCAACAAATTCTGGAACATCTGCATTGCATGTTGCAATGCTATCAGTTGGAATTGAAAGAGGAGATGAGGTTATTGTTCCATCTCACACATTCATTGCGACAGTCTCTCCGCTCCTTCACATAGGTGCAAAACCAGTATTTGCAGAAATAGATGAGAAAACATATACGATGGATGTCAATGATGTAAGGAAAAAGATAACGAAAAAAACAAAGGCGATAATACCTGTGCATTTATATGGACAGCCAGCAGATATGGACGCAATAAAGGAGATTGCAGATGAGTATGGTTTAATAATAATAGAGGACGCATGCCAGGCGCATGGGGCAGAATATAAAGGCAGGCGGGCTGGAAGCATTGGGAACATAGCTGCTTTCAGCTTTTTCCCTTCAAAAAATCTCACGGTAGCTGGCGATGGAGGTATGATTGTTACAAATAATGAAGAATATGCATTGAAAGCAGCAGCATTGCGTGATCAAGGAAGAGTAGCTGGGAAAAAATATGAGCATGATTATGTCGGATTCAACTATAGGATGAGTGAGATTTTAGCTGCCATTGGAAGGGTTCAATTAAAACATCTGCCAGAATGGATTGAAGGAAGGCGGAGGGTGGCGAGGCTTTATAATGAATTGCTTGCTGATCTAGACATCATTCTTCCATTTGAGAAGGAGTGGGCAAAACATGTGTATCATTTATATGTAATAAGGCATCCGGAGAGAGATAAATTGAAAGAATTTTTGAAGGAGAAAGGGATTGCAACGGGCATACATTATCCTATTCCAGTACACATGCAGCCTGCTATCAAAAATATTCTGAAGGAGGAATATAAGCTGCCTGTAACAGAAAAAGTTGCAAAAGAGGTATTATCGTTGCCAATATATCCATGGATGGAAGAAGAAAAGGTTGAATATGTGGCAAATGCAATAAAGGAATGGTTGAGAAAATGAGGATTGCCGTAATTGGAACAGGATACTGGGGAAGAAATCATGTTAAGGTGTGGAGGGAGTTGAAGGATAAGGGAATAATTGAAGATGCAGTATTGTGCGATATAAGAGAAGATGTTGTAAAACCGTTAGCGAGAGATTTTGGATTTTCATATACCACGGATCCAGAAAAAATAATGAAGAATGAGTCCATCGATGGCATAGACATAGCATCAAGTACTCCAAGCCATTATCCACTTGCAATGGATGCAATGAAAAATGGAAAGCATGTTATGGTGGAAAAACCAATGGCAGAGAATAGCGAGAGATGTGAAAAGCTAATTTCTGTGGCTGAAGAGGAAGGGAAGATACTGATGGTGGGGCATATATTCAGATATCATCCAGCTCTTCTTGAGTTAAGGGAGATGATAATGAGAGGTGAATTAGGAGAAATAATAAGCATGCATACGAGAAGGCTATCATTCAGATATCCTCGAAAGGATATGGGCGTCTTGCTCGCACTGGCAATTCATGATGTTGATATATATTCATATTTATTGAATGAAGAGCCAGATGAAATAATGGCAACAATAGGAAGCCATTTTGTTAGTGGAATAGAAGAGGAGGCATTCATATTTATGAAATTTGATGAAACAGATGGCTACATAATGGAATCATGGAATTTCCCAATGGAAGGAAAAATAAGAGAACTGGTAGTTGTTGGCAGCCAGAGCGCTGCGAGAATAGATTATCTTAAACCTGATGAAATAGTAATATATGATGCAGCAGTGGTGGATGAAGGAATTAAGAATGAGGGAAAATTTATAAAGAGGATAGATTATGTGGAGCCTTTAAAGGCTGAATTAATGGATTTTGTGGAAAGCATAAAAAATAGCAGGAAACCAAAGGCAGATATGTATGTGGGAATGAATGCAGTTAAAATGATAGAAGCAGCAATAAAATCCGCAAAAGAAGGAAGAAAAATCGGGATGAAATGAAGGTATTATTCGTATATAATCATGATTCCACATGGACAAAAGATGATATCTCGATATTAAAAAAATATTTTGATGTGGAAACATATTTTTATAAAAAGGATAAAAGGAGAAAAAATATTGGTAAATTGGTTAAAGAAAGTGATATTGTTTTTATATGGTTTGCATCCTATCATGGATTGAAAGCAACTTTCTTAGCAAGGAAATATAATAAAAAGGTTGTTACGGTGGCAAGTGGATACAGTGTGGCAAATGTACCAGAATATAAATATGGATTGGCTGCAAAATTTTATACAAGATGGATACCAAAATACATAATAAAAAATAGTGATGCTATTATTGCAGTTTCTGAAAGCAATAGAAAAGAAATTTTGGAATTATTTCCTCATGAAAACATTGTTTTAATACCGCATGGCTTCAATATAGAAAAATTTAAAATGAGAAAGAAAAAGGAAAAGATGGTTATTACGGTGGGAGCTGTTGATAAAACAAGTATAAAAAGAAAAGGTATAGATAAATTTGTTAAAGTTGCAAACTATTTTGATATACCTTTTTTGGTGATAGGAAAGATAAAGGTTGATATTGAAAAAATATTTGGAAAAATTCCTAAAAATGTTAGGTTTACTGGATTTGTTCCCGATGATGAGCTTTTGAAATTGTATCAACAAGCCAAAGTATATGCGCAATTCAGTTTTCACGAAGCTTTTGGATGCAGTGTGGCGGAAGGCATGCTTTGCGGTTGTGTGCCAGTGGTTACAAACAGATATGCTCTGCCAGAAGTTGTGGGGAAATACGGGTTTGTGGTAAATTACTGGAATGAAGATGAGGCAGTAGATAAAATAGAAGAAGCTTT
>JAGGWA010000075.1 GCA_021157745.1 Thermoplasmata archaeon | reverse complement strand
TTAGTGGGAGCACTGGGATTTGAACCCAGGTCAGCGGGTCTCTTCTATGGGTCATCGCTCCAGTTATTCTTCATAACTCGGATGACCCTCTTCTAATCATCCCCATAACTGGAGCCCGCTATGATCCCTGGCTACACCATGCTCCCACAATGCGTATATGCTACGCTATTTAAATTTTTTATGGCATTTTGGAGTTAGATTATAGCAGTTGATGAAAGAACATTTTTATTCATTAGGAAACTTCCTCTGAGAACCCTGAACTTTCATGAAGATGGTTCAATGGCACTGTTCAATTATTCAAGTATTTATATCCCGTTGCTTTTTCAATCATGGACGATATAGACAGATTCCTCAAAGAAGATTTAGATGAAAAAGGTGACATAACATCGGAAGCGATTTTGAATGATGAGGAAGCAAAAGCATATATTATTGCAAAAGAACAGTGCATTCTGGCAGGAATGGAAGAGGCAATAGAAGTATTCAAAAGAGTTGGAGCATTGGCCAAACCATTGAAAAAAGATGGCGACGAGATAAAAGCGAAGGAAAGAGTAATGGAAATAAAAGGAAAATTGAAGGCTATCCTTGCTGGCGAACGACTCGCTTTGAATTTTTTGACGAGAATGAGCGGAATAGCAAGTTTGACATATGAGCTCACAAAAATTTGCAGGAAAAAGAATCCCAATATAATGATCGCAGCAACTCGGAAAACCACGCCTGGATTTAGAAAATATGAAAAGAAAGCTGTTGAGATAGGTGGCGGCTATCCACATCGCATGGGCTTGTACGATGGCGTGCTTATAAAAGATAATCATCTGGCATGCGTTTCGATAAGGGAGGCGATAAGAAAGGCGCGCCGCCTGGGGCTGCCTGTGGAAATAGAGGTGGAAAGTGTGGAAGATGCCGTTATAGCTGCTGAAGAAGGCGCTGACATAATAATGCTTGATAACATGAAGCCAGCTGAAGGAAAAATCGCTGCCAGCAAAGCAAGACAGATAAAACCAGATGTTAAGATAGAGGTCTCGGGAGGAATAACACCTGAGAACATTACAAACTATACATTTGCTGATATAATATCACTCGGTATGCTGACTCACTCTGTTAAAAGCAAGGATTTTTCGTTGGAGATAGAAGAGATTTATTAAGTTTGTTTTCTTTCCATTTATGGACAGCATAGCCATTCTTATGCAGGAAATTAAAAAATTTGTGGATGAAAGAGATTGGGGGAAATATCATACTCCAAAAAATCTGGCAATTTCAATATCCATAGAAGCAAATGAATTGCTGGAACATTTTCAATGGAATGAGCCATCTTTTGAAGAGATAAGGAGCAACGAAGAAAAATTTAGGGAAATATCACATGAAATTGCAGACGTCTTCATATATTTGCTCATGTTTTCATACAATCTTGGCGTAGATGTTAAAAGAATAATTATGGAAAAGCTGGAAATGAATAGAAAGAAGTATCCCTTATAAAGATGAGGTAATAGACACATATTCAATGCTTGCATATAAGCCATGGTGGAAGGTTCACACACATAAGAAAAAATTTCTTTTACCACCTCTCTTTTTATCTTAATGGATAAAAAAAGAATGGAAAAATTTGCAGAAGTGTTTATTGAGAAAATAATAAAAAATAAAGAATATCGGAAAGAAATTGTTGAAAACAGAGAGGATTCCATAAAAAAATGCATTGGGAGAGGGAAAAATGATCGGGAGATTTTAAAAAGACTTTTGATTGTTAAGGTTACAAAAGGATTTTGGAGGCCAGAAGTTAAATTTAATAAAGAAGATATCAGGGAGTTAAAAAAGAGAGGTATAGATATCGAGGAAGGAGATGATTTTGAAAAAGTTGTTGAAAGGAACGGAGATTGGACGATAGAATTTTTTACTAAAGAAACAGGAAAAATTATACTTTCAAGGGCTTTAGAGAAATATTATAAAGGAAAAAGAGAAAAACGGAGAATATGAAAACCTAAGAAAATATTTTTTTGATGTGGTAAAAGATGATAGTGATATAAAGAAATGGATAGACGATAAAATAAAAAATAAAAATTTTAAAAACATTTTTGGCAAAGGGTTGAAAAGTAAGAATATATTTTTAAGAGACATAGGAAAATTTGAGTTTGCTCCAATAGATATTCATGAGAAAAGATTTTTAATAAGAACTGGAATATTTCAATATTATTTGGGTAAGGAAATTGATGGAACAATAATTAATGACCCTTTTGATGATACTCAAATTGAAAAAGCATTGAAACGATTTTCAGAAGAATTCTTGACAGGAGAGATAGAAGGATATAAACTTGCTGATAATCCTGGAATAGTAGATATGTTTATATGGTATCATTGTGCGAAAAAGAAAGAAAAAAATGGAAAAAATATTGGAGGGGCAGGCATCTGCGGAAAAAATCCACGTTGCAATGAATGTCCTCTCAAAGATGCTTGTTTAATGGGACAAAATGTTGTAAAATAAAAGAATTTTCTCTTGACGAGCCAGTATTCATTAATCTTAAAAACATCTTAGTATTACATTTTCATGCTGTTTCGTGATTTCATCAAAAAGCTGGATGAGGAGGGAAAATTAATAAAAATAAAGAAAGAGGTGAACGTAGAATACGAGATTGCCACCATAATGAAAATGCTGGATGGA
>JAGGWA010000103.1 GCA_021157745.1 Thermoplasmata archaeon | reverse complement strand
TCCCACACCATCATTGTTTCCATCTATTTCAAATCCAGATATATTTACATGTATAACTCCATTACCCCATACTGTAGTGTTTCCTGCACTATACGTTCCACCATAGGCGAATATAATTGGATCAAATGTGTGACTGCTTTCTTGTATCTTATAGGTATTCCTGCTTGCATTATTTGGAGCTACTATTTTCGCCCCAGATTCTCCAAGCAAAGTTAAATTTTTGTTGATTGTTAACTGTTCTTCATATGTTCCGGCTGCGACCACTATTGTATCGCCATCATTGGCAGCATCTATTGCAGCCTGGATTGTCGAGTAATCACCTGGAACATGTATTGTGGCAGCATTTACTTTTATTGTTATTCCCAGTATAGCCATAATTCCCAACACCAATAATATTCCTGCAAATTTTCTACTCTTCATTTTCACGCCTCCTGCTGGTATATCCACAGTTTATTTATAAATTTTATCCTAAAACATTTATAGAAATTTAAATTAAAAACTAAAACAAATTTTTTATTATATAAAATTTTCTACAATATTTATTGACACGGTATTGTTATTCAATAAAAACAGCAAAACAATAAACAAAACAAAGAAGGAAAAAGATCAAATCAAAGTGTTACGTGCTTTTCCTTCTTTTCCAGTCCATGCTCCTCCAAAATGTTTTATATCATCATCTTTTTCATCTCTATGGATTATAAGGTCAAAGACATTGGATTGGCAAAGGAAGGAGAAAAGCTTGTTAGATGGGCTGAGCAGCATATGCCAGTTTTAATGAGCATAAGAAAGGAATTTGAAAAAGAAAAGCCATTGAAAGGCGTAAGAATTGCTGCGTGTCTGCATGTTACAAAGGAAACTGCTGTTTTGATAGAGACATTGAAGAAAGGAGGGGCGATGGTGGCGCTCACTGGCTCGAATCCACTTTCCACAAATGATGGCGTCGCCGCCTACCTTGCAAAAAAAGGCATACATGTTTATGCATGGCGTGGAAATCATGATAAATATTACTGGTGCATTGAACAGGCTTTGAAAATCAAGCCTCATGTTACGATGGATGATGGAGGCGATTTGATTACAACCTTGCATACAAAAAAGCAGAATCTGATAAAAGATGTGATAGGAGGAACAGAGGAAACAACAACAGGTGTTAACAGGCAGCGAGCCATGGAAAAAAATGGGATACTGCGCTACCCAATCATAGCTGTAAACGATGCAATGACAAAATACCTTTTTGACAATCGCTATGGCACAGGGCAGAGCAGCATAGATGGCATTCTCAGGGCTACAAGCATACTTCTCGCTGGCAAAAAATTTGTCATCGCCGGCTACGGCTGGTGCGGGCGCGGGCTTGCGATGAGAGCTCGCGGAATGGGGGCGCATGTTATAATAACGGAAGTGGATGAAATTCGTGCTTTAGAGGCTGCAATGGATGGGTTTGAGGTCATGAAAATGGGGAAGGCAGCAGCCATAGGAGACATTTTTGTTACTGTGACTGGCAACAAGCATGTTATCGACGCCAAGCATCTGAAGAAAATGAAAGATGGCGCCATAGTTGCAAATTCCGGGCATTTTGATAATGAAATAAATGTTGAATGGCTCGAGAAGAATGCTGTAAAAAAGGAAGAGATAAGGAAAAATGTTACTGAATATACTCTAAAGGATGGCCGTAAAATATATTTGCTCGCAGAAGGCCGCCTCGTAAACCTTGCTGCAGCAGAAGGTCATCCCTCTGAAGTGATGGACATGTCGTTTTCCAATCAGGCTTTGGCTGTCAAATGGCTTGTTGAAAAAGCTGGCAGACTTGAGAATAAAGTTTATAAAGTGCCAGATGAAATAGACAGAGAAGTTGCAAGGCGTAAGCTTGCTGCCATGGGAATAAAAATAGATAAGCTGACGAAGGAGCAAATTGAATATATGAGAGGATGGAGGGAAGGAACTTAAAAGAGGTTGCAGAGGCAATAAAAAATGCAAAGATTGTTGTAGCTTTAACTGGAGCTGGAATTTCAACAGAATCAGGCATACCTGATTTCAGAAGCAAAGATGGGCTATGGAGCAAATTCAACATAGATGAATATGGACACATAGACAACATAATAAGCAATCCTGCCAAAGTATGGAAAATGCTCCGCTCCCTTATAAATGATTTAAGAAAAGCGGAGCCAAATCCTGCACATATTGCGCTTGCTAAAATGGAAGAAATGGGCTATTTGCATGCAATAATAACGCAGAATGTTGATAGCCTGCATCAGAGAGCAGGGAGCAAAAACGTCATAGAATTCCATGGAAATTTTAGGGAAGCAATATGTTTGCAATGCCGAAAAATATATCCAATAGAATATGCTTTGGAGCAGGGGATTCCAAGATGCGAATGCGGAGGCCTGCTAAAACCGAATGCAGTGTTCTTTGGTGAGCCCATAGAAAAGGATATTCTAATAAAATCTTTTGGATATGCTGAAAATTGCGATGTCATGCTTGTTGTTGGAACATCCGCCATGGTTTATCCAGCCGCCCAGCTTCCAGCGATGGCAAAGCAGAACGGGGCAATGATCGTGGAAATAAATAAGGAGCCGAGCATGATAGCTGGGATAGCAGACTACTCATTCTATGGAAAGGCTGGCGAGATATTACCAAAATTGGTGTCGTTGTTATAATCAGAGTGTTGCTTTTATTTCTTCCGCAGCCTCTCTTTCAATCAGTATTTTGGCAACATCCACAGGCAAACTTATGACATCTTCTTTTTGCAATCTGTATTTCTTCATATCATTCCCCATGAACTGCGGCAAATCCTTCAGTATTCTTATAGTCAATGTTTCCTTTTTTCTTGCTTCAAAAATCTTCTTTCTGTTTTCCTTCAGCAGCTCAACAAGACTTTCATAAAAAATTTTCTCCTCCCTTGTCATATTCTCTGGGGCCTTTTTTTCCATCCGTGCTGCCAGCAGGGCAGCCATTATGATTTTTTTCTCCCTTCTTTCAAATATATTGTTCAGTACACGCTTTGTGTTTCTTAACTCGTCGGACAGCAAGAGAAGTTTTCTTGATGCCGGATCTTTCAAACGTTCCTCCTCTATTTTTTCCTCTAACTCGCGTATATATTCCAGAGCTTCCTGATAGAAATCAATTCCAACGCTTGTTAGAGAGGATGACATTTTTTCACTTTGCTCTATGTTGCGAAGCTTTGAATAAGTCAGCATGGTAATACATGAAATACTTAAATATTAATTTTACATTTATCAGTATGCTAAAGAAAATGTTTCCTGTAGCCGTTGCACTATTATTGCTTTTGCCTATAGGAATAGCACAAGAAGAAAATATACCATCTGGATATGAAGGTGTTTCATGGGCAAAGGTAGTGCCTTTGAAAAAAGCATGTATTGTAAAATTTGATGAGAATAGCTTGGTGGATGATTTTGCCTATATGGCTGCCATTCCAGCAAGCACATTTTATGATACAGAAACAGATAGAATATATTCCTATCCTGTTTTATTCTACAATGATTATGTTAAGGGAAATGAAACAATGCTTTCCTTGAATGACCGCCAAGGCTTGGACTATTTCATGGAAGACTGGATTTCATACAATAAAGGCTTGAAAGAAATTGAATACATTAACGTGGATGGGAAACCGTGGAAAGCTTCCAATTACACATATATCAAGAGCAATAACATATATGAGATTGCATCAAAAATAGCTCTGCACGACTGGAGCTACAGCGATAATGCTGTTGTTGCTGTTGTTGGAGATGTAAAATATGGTAGCTACGATAGACAGAAGTTTAGCATAAAAGGAAAGCTCAATACAAAGGAAATAAAGCACATAAGATTGAAAGGAATAAAGCAGGACAGCCTGGCGCCGCAGTATAACGATTTTTATGTCGACAATGATTACAAATTTATTACTGCCGACTTGTGGTGGCCTTCAATAAGCTGGATGCCCAACCTTGTATATATTGCAACTCTCGGCATGCTAACGGGTGGTATTACTCTTCCTTCCGCTGATCCAGATTTGCAGCTTTATTGCAATTATGATGGAAAGCTAATGGAAGTGGCAGCATCCCAGAACTGGAACATAATGGTTGGACCGTCCGAACACGTCGAAACATATGTCTATGCACCAGGCCAGTGGAAAGCAGCAATTACAGACATACCAACAAAGGGATTGTTTGGTGAGAGACACGGAACAATAACGCAGATTCTCGCAGATGCCTTAACCAGGAAAGTTACATATTACATCGATATGAGCCTATATCCGGGCGAAGAAATAGAATTGAAGGAAGTGCCGCCATTCATGGCAAGGAATGCTGATTTCGAACTAACATGGAGTGGAAATGCAAAACTTGGCTTAATAGTCGTTGATGAAGATGGCTCTGCAGTTGGAATGGCAACTCAAACCAATGTAAGCAAACAAACCTTGCATCTTGATCAACTTGGACAAGGGAAATATAGGGTTGCAATTGTTCAGCTAACTCCTGCAAATGGAACAGTAAGCTATAAGCTTACATATTCATGGGAAGACAAGTTGCCAGAAGAGCAAGCAAATTATATAATGAATGCTGCAGAAGGCGCCATAATTGCCTCTTTAAATAACGCTCCATTGCTTTACACACACCCAGATAAACTTGATTCATGCATTAAAGATGTTATCAAAAAGCTTGGAATAAAGAATGTTTATGTTGTTGATTTGAATGGAAACTCTTCTTCCATAGATGATTTATCAAGCATCTGCAACATAAAAATGAAATTCAATGATCTAACAACGATATACCATTACATAAGGAATCAAACAAAAAAGGATGATATTGTATTCACCACCATCGATCCCTGGACTTACTGGCTTGTCGAAAGGCTAAAGCCGGAGGGGGAGAAGGACGGCGCCCTCTATGTGGGGCCTGCCGCCTATATAGCTGCCCACCATGGCTGTCCTCTCATCGCCGTTGACATGCATCCAGAGCTTTCGACTGCCGTTGTGTGGTATACGGAGTGGTGGAAGAAACACGCTATTCGCGACATTGTTCCATCTGTTGCTGACATGTATTTGAATGGCAGAGAAGTTTACAAATTCCTTGGAAAAATAGGGCTTGATGAACCAGGCAAGGAAGAAACTTTGATTACAGTAGCTGGACAATTTGACATAGGCATACCATGGGATAGAACCTTTGTAGGTGTAGCATATCCTGGCCGCATTCTTGGAACGCCTGTTGACACAAGCTACTGGGTGGCGAGAAGCGTTTTTTATCCTGCCATTATATTCGTAAATCCAGCTTTAGATCCAGATGGGGTCATGCTCATAAATGGAAGCAAAAGCGTTAGAATGCCGAGCGGGCGATTAAAAATAATAAAGCCAAGCCAAGAAGAAAAATTCTACTATCCTGTTTTAAATTCATGGATCACATACAGCCATCGTTTTAATGAAAGAGCCAGTCAATACTGGAATTTCAAATACACAGATGCAGAAGGAATAACACCCTTCTTTGATCCTTCAACAAACCCCATTGACAACAATGTTCTGGCAAAGCATGGAAAGTATGGTTCTTACTGGCCAGATATGTCTGAAAGCGAGACGAATCCATTCTATTTCAGAAAAGCTGGATATAGTGTCGCATTTACAACGAATTTCTCAGCTACAATGGAAGACTTAAATCGTGGTGTCATAATGTGGGAGGAGACAACGCATGGATGGCACCTGCATTCTGGTGTGCTTGCATTCTGGGATCCGTATGGAGTGCCAGGATTTGTAGGCGTTAATATAAGTTTGCCCACGATTGAGCCGAATCCATGGAGAGGATACGAGCTATATCTACCAGGCTATTTAGATGGCTCAACTGAAGAACCAGATGTTCTGAGCCAGAGTAAATTGCTTGGTTTAGATGTTGTGCCAGCAAGATTGCATGATATTCCAGTAATAAAGAATACGCCTATTGGCAAAAGAGCAGGATACGATGGTGTTGTCATAACAGTTTTATTTGGCAGACTCAGAACAAAAGATTATAACGGACTGCAAATGGATAAGGCTTTAAAGAATCTGCACTCTGCTGGATTTGCAGCTGGCTCATGTTTCATTTCGAATACATATCTGCATCTTACTTTAATAAGACATGGAACAGTATTTCAGATCATTGATCCATGGGAAACATCATGGTATTCAGCTTTTGCTTTTGAAATATTCGCCAGAAATCTGGCTTTAGGTTATCCAGTGGGCAAGGCATTTGCAGATGGAATAAGGCATACAAGCATTGGATATCTAACGGAGCAATGGTGGTGGGATATAAAGGAAAATGTATGCTACTTCGGCGACCCTGACTTGCATATATACACGCCCAAATATTCATGGGAGAAACCAAAGCCATTTGGAGAGAATGAAGCAATAGGAGGGCATGCATTGTATGGAGCGACTTCATATCCACATGAAGCCAAGCATAAGAGTTATACATTGTATGTTGTTGCTACTCTAGCTGTCATAGCTGCTGTTGGTGCAGTGTATGTCAAAAAGAAGGGAATGTTTTAATCTTTAAGGAATAACATATCAGTTTCATACCCATCATTCATACTGCAAAATGGGAGGATGAATCCTTTTGATTTGATAAAGGTAAATAGTTCAATCAAAGAAATTGCATTAATTACTGCTAAACCGTTCAACGCTATAAAGAAAGGCATGTAAATTTTTATGGTTATCAGAAAGAATATAAAATACATTATGGGAGATATTCCACCAACCATCCCATCGATGAAAAATTGGACAATGCTCCTTGCCAAATTAAGCATAAAATCGAAAAGTATGATGGGAGAAAGTGTCATTATTGTTGAAAGAAATGTTGCAATAAAAGGAAGAGAAAGCCAAAAGGCATTATTTATTTTTTTCACAATCCCATAAATCTTTTCAAAAGTTGCATTTTTACTATGCCTCGCTTCATGCACCAAAATTTTCGTCGGAATATGATACGGCAAAATGCCATGCGAGGATAAAATTATCCTTCCCTCTCCTTTCAGATCATCTGCAATCCCATTTCCAAAATCGCAGTCTAAGAAAATTGAGATGGCGGCTGCTTTCATGTCATCTATTCTCTCGCTGAGCCAGTCATCACTTACATTTCCATTCTGCAACATCAATCCTTCATCATATCCATCCTTTTCATCACCATTTTCATCCTTCATCTTTACTCCATCCCCGCAGTACAAAATGAATATGCAGTCATTTTTGTCTACGGCAGAGGAAACATTTTCAAAAGCTCTTGAAACATTCTCAATAGTTGCATTTTTATTGATGAGCATAACAATGTTGTTTTCCTTCCAGTTTTCATGGATTAATAGGGCATCGTACAACCTTTTTACATCATCGCTTCCCATTCCAATTAAAATTGCATAATATTCAGTTGTATCCTTGCTGGCCAAAGCAGGATGAAACGGAATAGAAACCAAAATGAATGAAATAAACAGCGCCGTGCGCCCCCGCATAAAGTATAAGTGTTTTAAATTTAAAAAATATTTGCAAATTTCCTTGCTATTGCAAAAACTGCAACATATTCTGGCACTTTTGTAACGCCTTCTTTTAGAATAAATTCCTCTCCTTTCAATTTCACCTTGAATGGTTTTATTACTTTTATACTCACCATTTCATCCCCAAATACAATTGCATCTTCAAGAGGATTGAAATCTTCTAAGGCATCGATACCAACTTTTGTAACCCTAAATCCTGTTTTTCCATGCAGGCTGCCGGGCAATCTTATCAGTCTTTTAATATCTGCGGTAACAGGTTCATCTGTGGAGCTATGCAATTTTACAGCAAGTTCCTTCATCAAAGGTTTGAGTAATCTTTTTATACTTGCCATCTGATCGATCTTGCCCTCTTTAATCAAAGCCATTCTATTGTCATCCAGCCCATCATATATATCGCTCGCAACCTTTTTACCAATACCTTCAAAGCCCATCAATTTTTCAATGGCATCGTCTCTCTCCATATTTTTTATTTCTTCAAGGAAGGATATGATTGCCCTTGCAATCCGACCGCGCCAGCCTGGCGACGATGGAGAGATTTCGATTGTTCTTGTTATTCCATATCCATATATGCTTCTCTCCACAACAATATGATTGTAATCTATGCCCCTCCCCGTTACATAATCAACTATCTCTCTTCTTTCCTGGCTTCCCAAATCAAGGACTCTTTTATCATGAACATGGCAGTGGTAGCCTCGACCACCTGAAAAATATATGGACAGATCTTTTTCATTGAATCCAAAATCGTCGATGAGGAATGAAACCAGCTTTTTTAACTCTTCTTTTACGCTTTCGAGACTTTCTTCATATGTCATTTTTTTAGCCATTGGCAAATGATCGGCGTCTAAATCAAATATTAAATCAGCTCCCATCCATTTTTTTTCTTTCATTGTATTGGCGAAAGGCTCACCATAGTAGGCGGAAGAATAGTAAACATGGGCGGGAACATTTGCCTTTAGGTAGCGGAGCAGCCAGTCTTTATTTTTGAACGAAATGTGGCGCTTCATCATGTCTTCATTGAAAAAGAGGAAAGCGAACTCTCTCCTTTCTATCCTGCGAGGAGGCTCTATCTCAGCTTTTAAATAATACTCATAGAACTTTTTCTTTAGATAATTCATTTTTCCTCCTTCTCAGGCGATAATAAAACAAGGGATGATTCACCCTTTTACACAGCTCATCTGGATAGCACAGCCCCCACGTCCTGATGGTGGCGCATTTCGGCACCGCATACACTGTTCCAGATATCTTGCCAGTGATGTGCTCGATTTGATATCTTGTCTTCTCTTCATTAAAATCCGGGGAATTTGAAAAAATTTTCAAAATATCTTCTGTGGAAGCACCTATGGCATTCAAAAATGTAACAAGGGTAAATCGACCAACATGAGGAACATTCATGCCAGATTTTATTGCGAGAATTAAATTTTTAATGCATGGCGGATAATCTTTTTCGCTTATTCCTTCAGCTCTTTTTATTTCTTTGGCTACAAGTTTATTTTTTAAATTCGCTATCAGCTCACCAAATATTTTATTTATTTCTGGGGGAGCAAACATGTAAAATAGCTCGTTTTGTATTTTGCTCCTTATTGCTTCCTGAATCAAACGAGCAATTTCTTCGTTACTTAATTTTACATACCCCTTCTCCATAACTCTATTGATCAATTTCCATTTCATATCCCAAGTTGGAGCATATTTCAAATAATCGGAAAAATGTATAACACCATCTTTCACTTCCATGCCAAATTCCATAGCAATTTTTTGTATGAAACTGGAATCTTCTTTTTTCAAATTCTCATATGCTTTTTTTGCTTCAGCAAGGGCATATCTTCTTATCAAATACTCGCTCTCTACAGAAGCAACTATCAATCTTGCAAGAGGATATGAAAATATTTCCATCATGCAATCGATTTCATTCAATAAAGGTGTATCTTTTATTATTCCATACTTCATAGCCTGCTTTACTCTCTCAACCGCCCTCATCCTCGCTCTTTCGTATACTGGATCATTTAAAACCTCGTGTATCTCTATTTTTTCATTCTTGACCCATTTTTTTGCTTCTTCCATGAAAGGATATCTCGCTATCTTGAACAAATCAAATTCCACAAAATTAAATATTGCATCGTATATGACCTTTTTGAAGG
>JAGGWA010000021.1 GCA_021157745.1 Thermoplasmata archaeon | reverse complement strand
TACATACACAGGGGCGCTCTCGCCTTTTTAAAAGAGGAATACAAAATAATAGCAATATTTGTTGTGGTTGTGGCGGCTCTTCTTTTAGCCCTTTCCTTCTACATTGATCTGCCGCCAGAAACGAGCATAGCCTTCATAGTGGGGGCAATATTTTCCGCCACATCAGGCAACATTGGAATGCGAATAGCCACAAAAGCCAACGCGCGGGCGGCGGAGGCGAGCAGAAAGGGAATACAAAGTGGACTTGCCATAGCTTTTTCATCCGGGGCTGTGATGGGAATGGCGGTCGTTGGTCTTGGCCTTACAGGAATAGCCCTGTTTTATCTTGTTTATGGAAGCGAGGCAGCAAGCATACTTTTTGGTTTTGGGTTTGGGGCGAGCAGCATAGCTTTGTTTGCAAGAGTTGGAGGAGGAATATACACCAAGTCAGCTGATATAGGAGCAGATTTGGTTGGGAAGGTTGAAGAAGGCATACCAGAGGATGATCCTCGCAATCCAGCCGTAATAGCTGATAATGTTGGCGATAATGTTGGAGATGTTGCTGGAATGGGAGCAGATTTGTTCGAAAGCTATGTTGATTCAATAATCTCCGCAATGGCTCTTGGCATAATACTGAATTTTTCAAATGGGCAAATATATCCTCTGATAATTGCATCTATAGGCATATTTTCATCCATGCTTGGCATGATTTTTGTGAGGAGCAGGAATCCATATGCTGCTTTGAGAAATGGTTTGTTTGGAGCTGCCATCATATTCATTATTTTTGCTTTCATAGCAACACACATGCTGAACGAAAAATATGATTTGTTTTATTCGCTAGTCGTTGGATTGATAGATGGGCTTATAATTGGCTTGTCAA
Source organism: Thermoplasmata archaeon (assembly GCA_021157745.1). GTDB lineage: Archaea > Thermoplasmatota > E2 > UBA202 > JdFR-43 > JAGGXW01. The sequence continues at coordinate 3,163 of JAGGWA010000021.1, read as the reverse complement.
CTGAATACTTCACATCGCATCAAAGGAAGCCTGCAAGAAAAATTGCAAATGCTGCAAAAAGAGGTGCAGCCACAAATATACTCGAAGGTCTTTCCATAGGAATGTTGAGTACAGCCATTCCAATTGTTTCCACAGCCATAGCAATGGCAATAGCATATTATTTTGCAGACTTTTATGGAATAGCTTTGGCTGCCATAGGTATGCTATCAACTCTCGGAATATCCCTGGCAACAGATTGCTATGGTCCTGTAGCAGACAATGCAGCTGGAATAGCGGAAATGGCGGAACTTGGAGAAGAGATAAGGAAGAGAACGGAAGAACTCGATGCGGTTGGAAATACGACGGCTGCAATGGGAAAAGGTTTTGCGATTGGTTCAGCCGCCATAACTGCTCTGGCATTAATATTCACATTTGTTGAAAAAGCGAGCGTTCTTGATATAAAGCTCGATATCTCTCTAACAAATCCATATCTAATGGCTGGTTTATTTGTTGGAGCAATGCTTCCATTCATATTCTCTGCTCTAACGCTGGGTGCAGTTGGAAGAACTGCAGAAAAGATGGTCGATGAGGTGAGAAGGCAATTCAAAGAATACAAAATTCTGGAAGGGAAGGGTAAGCCAGATTATGAACAGTGTATAAGAATAGCGACAAAAGGCGCTTTAAGAGAAATGGTTCTGCCAAGCCTTCTCGCAGTCATTGTTCCGATAATCGTAGGCATGGTCAACATTTCCGCCCTAGTTGGCTTGCTCGCTGGAGCCATGGTCACGGGCTTTTTGCTAGCCATTTTCCTCGCCAACGCAGGCGGCGCCTGGGACAATGCGAAGAAATACATTGAAGAAGGAAACCTTGGAGGCAAGGGAAGCTTTGCCCATAAGGCAGCTGTAGTTGGCGATACTGTAGGCGATCCATGCAAAGATACTGCTGGTCCATCTTTGAACATACTGATAAAACTCATGAGCATAGTCAGCCTTGTTTTTCTTCCATTATTCGCAAAACTGATATAGTTCTTTCCTTTTAATAAAGAAATTCGCCATTTCTTTATTGGCTGTTTCCAAAACAATATTCTTACTTTTGCCAATAATTTCAATTCTCCAGTATCTCAGCATTTTCTGGAAAAATGTCTGCGATATTTTTATATCCTGCACATCATCATAATTTATTTCTCTGTTCTCCTTTCTGTGAAAAGCATAATGCTCGATGGTTTGCAAAATCCTTTCCTCAGTTATAGTGTAGGTGGTTCTAAACCACTTTGATATTGCATATGCTATGAAAATTATTCCTATCCCATAAATCCATAAGGTTAAAATACCGATAAAAACGATTGGCAAAAAACTCCTGAAGCATTTTCTCTCCTTCCATAAGATTTTTTCAACCATAATGATTTACATTATGCAAATAATAAAAGATTTTTCTTCATGAAATGCATCATTTGCTATGATGCTATAGCTTACTATAAATGTCTGACTCATTCTTCAAAAATCAGATAAAGATTTTTCTGATAATTTCATTAACGATAAGATTTCTCTTTCATACAACAACTCATCTAACTTCCGAGAAATTTCTGCTAACCATTGCATCATATCCTTGATTTACGTCTCAATGCTCATGTTAGAATAAATGCTCTGTGCTTCTTATATCAATTGCTATTGTCTTTTCTACATTTCCAGCTACTGGCATGAAAAAAACAAAAATGAAAAGGAAAGGAAGGGCTTGACAGCATTGCCACGCCCACTGGCTCGCTTGCCAACGAAGGCGGTACGTCAGGCCTAATCCTTTGTCTCAAACCATAACTATAACCTTTATAAAGCACAATCCATTAAATATTCAATGAAACTCACTGCAATCATCAAAAAAGGAGGAAAACAATTTGTTGCTTTATGCCCAGAATTAGATGTTGTTAGCCAAGGATATAGTATAGAGGAAGCAATAAATAATTTAAAGGAAGCCTGCGAGCTTTATTTGGAGGAAATGGGAACTCCAGAGGAAATATATTCTGGAGAAACAATAATAGTAAATTTTGAGATAAAACATGAAGTTGCCAGTTCTATCAGGAAGTGAAGTTATAAAAACGCTGATAAAAGCTGGTTTTAAAGTTGCGAGGAGGAAAGGAAGCCATGTTATTCTTGTAAAATTTATTGATGGAAGAAAAATTGGCGTTGTTGTGCCAGACCATAAAGAAATAGATAAGGGAACCTTGCTGGAAATAATAAGGCAAGCAAGATTGAAGAAAGAAGAATTTTTGGAATTGGTGAAAAAATAAGCGTAAAAAATCTTTCACTTTTCACTTTCTTGTTATAAAAAAATCAGAGATTACTCCTTCCACCATTCATATGGCTTCATCAAAGGATGCCAGTCAAATTGAATCCATGGAATCATTGTCCAAATAATTCTTCCATATATGGGTTTAGGTAAAGGAATACTCCAATCGTCCCAATAATTGTTAAGCCAGAAAATGAAATATGAATCAGAAAATTCTGCGTGCACATCATTTCCTACAAAATTGTTTTTGCAAATTCTTAAGTTTCCTATTACATTCATTAAGCCCACACCCCGCATATTATAACTGATATTGTTTTCATAAATTTCAGTTTTACTTAAAACAATTCCGCAGTAAAATATCCCCTCATTGTTGTATAAAATTTCATTATGATATATTTTATGGGAATGCCCAATTATAGAAATTCCACACTCATATTTTTCTATTTTGTTTCCATATATTTCAAAATCCTGAGATAGCAAACTATCAACATGAATTGCGGAATCTCCTTCAAAAAATATGTTTTCCGCTATTATAAATCCAACACCCTCGCCGTCTATTCCGTGTCCCGCTGATATAAAAGTATTGTTTATTATTGAAATGTTATTTCCCCATGCTATATATATGCCACAATATCCTCCATTTTTGAAAATATTGTTTGATACCATGATTTCCCAAGCATTGTCTATATAGATACCGCTGTAAAGGTTGTTATACAAAATATTATTTTCAATTTGGCATTTTCTTGCATCGCCTAACAACTTTATGCCGGTACTGCCCCGTGTAACGTTAAATCCTTTTATTATGCATTCCTCATTAACTATCTTGATTGTGGATTTATTTACATCTTCTGGGAATATTGCTGGATAACTTATACCAACGATTTTTAAACTTTTATATACAACT
>JAGGWA010000011.1 GCA_021157745.1 Thermoplasmata archaeon | reverse complement strand
GCAAGGTGGAGTAACCATCGTGGGTGGCCCAGGTTTTTGGCAATTTAAATATAACATGGAATTTGCCTCCCGTTACAAAATAGATTGCATTTATGATGGAGAAGCAGAAAAAGATGTTGTTGAGCTTTTCCAGAAAGCTTTGAATGGAGAAGATCTGCCAAGATATATAGAAAAGGCTCCAAAAGATGCTCCAAGCCTGGATGAAATACCAGAAATAAAAAAGCCAAGCGTGAATGGACTCGTCGAAATCGGCCGAGGATGTCCTCGCGGCTGTCATTTTTGTAGTGTTACACTTCGCCCTTTAAGATGGTATCCATATGAAAAAATTGAGAAGGAGTTGATGGTGAACAAAAAGTATGGAGTGAATGGCACGATTCTGCATGCTGAAGATGTCATGCTGTATGGCTCAAAAAGCGTGATTCCAGACGAAGAAAAAGTTTTGAAAGTGAATAAACTTGCGAAAAAAATTATGGATACAGTAGCGTGGAGTCATGCCTCTTTTGCTGCTGTAGCAACGAAGCCAAAGATAATTGAGAAGGTTGCGGAGATCATCATAGATGAAAAACAATCATGGTGGGGAGCAGAGATGGGCATTGAAACAGGCTCTCCAGAGCTGGTAAAGAAAGCGATGCCAGCGAAAGCAAAGCCATTCAAGCCTGAAGAGTATCCAGAGATAGTGAAACAGGCTGCAGGTGTTATGACCGATGCCAACATGGTGCCAGCATGCACGCTAATCGTTGGGCTGCCAGAAGAAACTGATGATGATGTCATAAAAACAATAGAGCTTATGGATGATTTGAAAGATTTTAAGAGCCTTATCGTGCCTCTATTCTTTGTTCCAATGGGCAGGCTCAAAGACAGAGATTGGTTTAAGGAGCATGAAATGAATGAATTGCATCGCGAGTTGCTCATAAAATGTTTGCAGCATGACATAAAATGGACGAAAATAATAGCAAATGAATATTTCCAGGAAAAGAAAAGTCAATTGCTTTTGAAGCCGCTCTATCATCTTTTCGTCAAAATTATAGAATGGCAGGGACATCGCATGGGTTTGCTTGAAGAAAGAAAGGTTTTTGAAATGCCATATCCTTCTGGGAAATGAGAAAAAATTATCTACGCTACCATAATTCATTTCATGTATTGCCTTGTTATTACAACATGTAGCAAAGATGATGAAGCAAGAATAAAGGAGGCATTGCTGAAAGAAAAGCTTGCAGCATGCATAAGCAGTTTTGATGTTTCCTCATCATATATATGGGAGGGGAGAATTGAAGAGGCAAAGGAAAGAATGCTGTTTATAAAAACAAAAAAGGAGCGATGCAAAGATGTGAAGCAGCGCATCAAGCAACTTCATTCATATGAGCTTCCAGAGATAATATGCATTGATTTTGATGGAAGCATGGATTATTTAAGATGGATCGATAGCGTGGTAAAATGATAATAACCCTGTTAACAGACATAGGATGGGAATACGCGGCGGAGATGAAGGGGATGATATATTCAATAAATCCTCAAGCAACCATTGTTGACATAAGCCATGATGTAGTGCCTCAAAATATAATGCAGGGAGCGTTCATTCTTTATTCCATAGTCCCATACTTCAAAAATGCCATACATGTTGGTGTTGTTGACCCTGGCGTGGGAACAGGAAGAAAAGCCATAGCAATAAAATGCAGGAACTCATGGTTCATCGGCCCAGACAACGGGCTTTTCTATCCCGCTGCTGCCCGCACAGGCATCGAAAAAGTTTATGAGCTCGTTGTTCCCGAAGATGCATCTCCAGTCTTTCATGGGCGCGATGTTTTTGCGCCCGCCGCCGCTTTGCTCTCATTGAATAAAAAACCAAAATGGAAGGAAATGGATGTTGCTGAAATAAAAAAAATTGATTTTGGGGCAGCGGTGAAAAAGGAGGGAAAGATTGAAGCCAAGGTATTGTTCATAGATAAGTTTGGCAATATCATAACAAATGCTACAGATTTGTTCGGAGATAAATTTAAAATTAGAATAGGAGGGAAAGAGATTGTGGCAAAGATGGTTAAATCGTATGGATATGCTGAGAAGGGTGAGCTAGTTATTTTGAAATCGTCGAGTGGTTTCATGGAAATAGCAATGCGGGAAGGAAATGCTGCTTTGCATCTTGGTGTAAAGGAAGGTGACACCATAGAAATATTTTTTTAATCCCTCCGTATTTATTTTCATGAGGAAGTTTGTGACGATTCTGGTTGTTTTGGGTATGGTGGCTACTTCATTCTCTATAACCAATGCTAAAAGCGAAATAAATGAAAGGGTGAAAATTAATGCAAAAATTCTGTATGGCGATGAATATGCGACCATAGCCAGTGATATGCCATATTTGCATATAGCTGGCTATCCAATGCTTCCATATAAAGTAAAAACATATGTTTTCCCAGCTGGAAGCATCGTTAAAGGCATTGCTGCCAAACCAGAAAAAATAGAAAAAATATCCCTGAAAGAAAAAATAAAACCTGCGCCAGAGCCAGTAACGGAAGGAAAGGAAAGCGTTGTAAAAGAAGGAGCTGTATACAGCAAGGATGAATTTTATCCACAAAAATGGTATGACTACAGCATAAAAGCTGGAATAAAGGATGGAAAGCATGTTATATTCG
>JAGGWA010000170.1 GCA_021157745.1 Thermoplasmata archaeon | reverse complement strand
GGAGCAATAACAAGTATGAGCAGAGCAAATGGTTACATAGAGATTCCTGCAAATGTTGAATATGTTGAAAAAGGGAGTACTGTTAAAGTTCATCTTCTATAACTTTTATATCTATGACAGGAGTTCCATCAATCATGTCAACTCCTTTAACATATAAAATGTTTCTATCTCGCCTCATCAAATCAAGCCATGATATGCCTATCGCATTTGGTCTCGTTGGCGCTCTCGTTGCGAAAATCCCTTTTATTTTCCCATCTATTCTACGCCTCACTTTAAGCAATTTCTCATTCATTTTATGAAAATGAAATATTACAAGGATTCGTTGAAAATTTTCTATCCCTTCCAAACCTTTCTCATATTCCTTAAAAATTTCTATTTTCCCCTCCGCCTTGCTGGCAAAATATTGATATGGTGCTTTTTCCTTGAAAGGCGTTTTGATGATTCCAATGGGTTTGTATTCTATGCAATCAAACATTATGCTTTAAATACGATGCAGTATTTCAAATCAATGGATTTGGCGAAGCTTGCAGAAGCAATAGCAAAGAAGATAGCAAAGAGGGTTAAGCAGGAAAATTTCAAAAAATTTGGAGAATATGTTGGAATGGGAGCAGATGGAACTGAAACAGCATATATTGATAAGGTGGCGGAGGACATAGCAATAAAGATGATAGGAGAAAAAGCAAATGTGTTGTCCGAGGAGGCTGGTTTCATAGACAATGGAAAGGAATACACACTCGTCATCGATCCCATAGATGGAACAAAAAATGCAATAAATGGCATCCCTTTTTATGGTGTTTCCATAGCAATAGGAAAGGAAAGATTGAGCGACGTTATATATGGCATCGTTATTAACATTCCAACTGGCGATGTGTATAAGGCAGGGAAAGACGAGGGAGCATATCTTAATGGAAGAAAAATAAAGGTGGAGGACAAGCCAGTTTACTGCCTTTCATTGGGAAAATCTGGAAATGAAAAAACATGGAGCATGGCGAAGCAAGGCACTGTACGCGCCATGGGCGCAGCCGCCGTGGAAATGTGTCTGGTGGCGAGCGGAGCTGCGAGCCTTTATTTCATGCCCCGCGATGTTCTCCGTGTCACTGATCTTGCTGCCTCAACGCTCATTGTCAGAGAGGCTGGAGGGTTTGTTTATGATGCCCATGGGAGTCCTCTTGACATGCCACTGAATCTGGAAAAGAGGAGTGGCGTTATAGCTGCTTCAAATCCAAACATTGTAGGGGAGCTAATATGAAATGGGGAATAATATGTAAGCCAGATGAAAAATCATTCCATATAGGAAAGGAAATATATGATTTGCTTAATGATGCGATGATTGAAAAAAAACTCGCTGAGTACCTTGGCGAAGATGGATACAGCATAGAGGAGATAGGAAAAGAGGCAGATAAAATCGTTGTTATAGGAGGGGATGGAACAATATTGCTCACGCTACAGCACACAACGAAACCAATTTTTTCAATAAATACTGGCAGAATTGGCTTCCTTGCTGAGATAGACGCCAATAATGCAATAGAGGGAATGAAAAAAGTCCTTGAAGGAGAATATTTTATAGAAGAAAGGATAAAAATTGCTCCATATTTAAATGGCTCACGTTTAGAAGATGCTGCCAACGAGGTAGTCCTTCATGTATCAAATATAGGAAAGCTGCTGATGACAAAACTGCATATAGATGGAGAGCTTGCAGAAAACATATACGGAGATGGATTGATAATCTCAACACCAATGGGCTCAACAAGCTATGCTTTATCTGTTGGCGGGCCCATAGTTGATCCGACATTGCAGGTTTTTATTGTCGCTCCACTGGCGCCATTCCGCCACATTGCGTCGCCTTTAGTAATGCCAGCAGATAAAAAAATTGGAATAGGAGTTGATAAACCATCAAAAATAGCGATAGATGGAATAAGCGAATATGATTTCAAGCCAGGAGATATGCTTGAAATAAAAAAATCGGAGAATATAGCAAGGTTCATCAAATTGAAAAACACATTTTATAGCAGGCTTTATAAAAAGCTGAGCTTTAGAATGCCTGAAATAAAATGATTGCCTTAATTTCCTTACTGGTTGTTATTCTGTTTTCGATAATAGTCATACGAATAGGAACAGTAGCCTTGGAAATGACAGGGTTATCGCGCGAGACAGCAGCATTTCAAGCTCAATCCGCTTTTTCCGGAACAGGATTCACAACTTCTGAATCAGAATATGTTGTTTCCCACCCTTTAAGAAGGAAAATAATAAGATTGCTCATTTTCATAGGAAATGCGGGCGTTGCTTCCGCCATAGCAACTCTCGTTTTAACATTCATTGGGCAGTCGCAAAAGGAAGCTACATTACGCTTAATATGGCTCATCGTTGGCTTACTCCTGCTATACCTCTTTGCTCGCTCAAAGCTTGTCGATAAAGGGCTTAGGTGGATAATAAAGAAAGGGCTCGAAAAGTTCACAAGCCTGCGAGTATACGACTATGAACAATTGTTGGGACTGAGCAAAGGATACTGTATAGGAGAATTTAAAGTGAAAAAAGGGAGCTGGCTCGAGAACAAGAAGCTCAAGGAACTAAAACTCGATGAGGAAGGGATTATAGTGCTGGCAGTATATAGAATGGAAAACGGAAAAGAAAAGTTCATTGGAGCTCCAAATGGGGAACTTTTGATAAAAAGAAATGATTTACTCATATGTTATGGGCCTGAGGAGGCGATAAAGCAGTTGTCGCAGAGGATAAAAGGAAGAAAAGGAAATATAGAGCATGAAAAGGCTGTTGAAGAAGAGAGGAGAAGGCGGGAGGAAGAAAAGGCAATGATAGAATCATGAAGCATATATTGGTATTGGAGTGAAGCTAAGGGCAAATATAACCATGGCTATGATTGCCAAAAGGATGCGAGATCTGTCGAGAGGCATGAGCTCATTCAATGCTGGAGGATGAGCGGGGCCAATCAAAAAAACGATTATGAGCAACATGAACAGCCAGCTCCCATTTCCAAGAAAGGATATGGCAGCAAGCATGGCAATGGCGGCGAAGCTGGCATAGAGGTGCTTTTCTTTCAGAATAGCTCTCGCAATGTGCCCGCCGTCAAGCTGCCCTGCTGGAAGCAAATTTATGGCTGTAACAACCAGGCCAACCCAGCCTGCAAAGGCTGTTGGATGTAAATCTATTGTGTAGTCGGATGGCAAATGAGGAAACATCAGTTTTATTAAGGCGAGCATCAGTAGATTTGGGCCAAGAGAGGGTGTCCCTTTTGGAATGCTTGAGATGGGAACTGGCGATGACAGATGCAAGCCAATTATGAGAACTGGTATGGCAACGATGAAGCCTGCCAAAGGGCCAGATATTCCAATATCAAACAAAGCCTTTCTATCCGGAATTGGCTCCCTTGTCGATATTACCGCTCCTAAGGTGCCGAGAGGCAAAACATTGTTGGGCGGGACAGGAATAAAAAATGGGAGGGAAGCAGCAACCCTGTGCTTTTTTGAAGCATAAAAATGCCCCATTTCATGTATTCCTAAGATCGAGAGCAAAGGAAATGAAAAGAATATGAAGCCTTTTGAAATGTTTTCCAATGCAAGCATTCCATTCCAGCCTTCAGAAAACATCAAAGAGCCGGACAAAGTTGTTGTTATTATGGTAGCCACGAGTAGCAACAGGTTTATCCATACTGGTTTCTCTTTCTTTCTTTTATGATATACGAGGAATATGATGTATTCTCCAGTCTTTTTTCTTATTAACGGAATGAAGTTGTATTTTTTTAGTTCCTCTCTCAAAATATCAAATTTTTGCTGCAGAACTTGGTTATCAAATGGAACATCAACATGAAATGCCATCACGCCATCCTGCTGGCTTGCATCATATACATTAAAATATTTGGAAACAATGCCTTTGAGCATTTCAAGTGTTTCATCGCTCGGATAGGATTCCCATTCCATTAGGGAAAGAAGCAAAGCTTAATAATAAATGTTTTGTTGATTTTTATGAAATTGTCTGAAGTGGGGGAAAGGAAACTTGTTGAGGAATTAACAAAAAAATTTTCTATTCCAATGGATGATTGCGCCATCATGGATAATGGTAACGAATACATTGTTTTGACAACTGATATGATGAATGAGCGAAGCCATTTTCCGAAGGGGAGCAAACCATACTATATTGGATGGTACAGCATTGCCGTGAATTTGAGTGATTTGGCTTCAGCTGGAGCGATGCCAGTAGCAATTTTGGCTGGAATAAGCATGCCAAGAAGCGTGGAAAAAAAATTTTTTGATGGAATTTTGAATGGAATGGAAGATTGCATGAAAGAATATGGGGGCAAGCTTGTAGGAGGCGATACAAAGGAATCACCATTGCTCACAATTTCAATAACGGCGATTGGAAAAGTAAAAAAGGATGAATATATGGCAAGAAAAGGGGCAAAAGCTGGAGATGCGGTATATGTTACTGGAACATTGGGAAAGGAAGCAAATTTGTATGTTGGCAATCTCGATAGACTATTGCATGTAAAGCCAAGAATAACAGAGGGGCGAAAGCTTGCTGAGGCAAAGGTAGTCACAAGCTGCATGGATTTGTCAGACGGTTTGGCATCTTCATTGCATCAACTTTCTAAGATAAATAACGTGGGCTTTTTATTGCATGAGGAATGGCTTCCTGTGGATGGGGTAGCGAAAAAAATGGATTCGCCCTTGGAATTTGCTTTATACCATGGCGGTGATTTTGAACTCCTTTTCACAATGCCTGAAGAATATGAAGACATGTTTGACATGGATTTCAAAAAAATTGGATATGTCATTAAGGAGAAAAAAATTTTGATTGAAAAGAATGGAAAAATAATGGAGGTAGAAAACAAAGGATACGAGCATTTTTTGGCTTAATGTTAAATATGATTACAATATAAATCATCATGAAAATAAAGATAGTTTATGACAATACTGCCTATAGAGATGACATGAAAGCAGACTGGGGTTTTTCTGCCTATATAGAAGATTTTAAATTGCTCTTCGATACGGGAGCGAGAGGAGATATTTTGCTTTCCAATATGGAAAAGATGAGCATAGATGCAAATGATATAAAAGAGATTTTTATATCACACGGCCATTGGGATCACACGGGAGGACTTGGGGAATTGCTGAATCAGAACAATGAATTGCCAATATATGTGCCTTTTTCGTATAAACCAAAAGCAAAGAATGTTGTTTCAATAAAAGAAGCCACAAAAATACATGATAATATTTTTTCAACCGGTGAGCTTGCAGGAATAGAACAATCAATGGTCATTTTGGATGGCAAAAAGGCAATTGTTATGGTTGGATGTTCTCATCCTGGAGTGAGAAGAATACTGGAGGAAGCAAGAAAATTTGGAGAGCCATATGCTTTGATAGGCGGGTTACATGGCTTCAATGAATATGAGGTTCTTGAACCGCTGGAAATGATTGTTCCAACGCATTGCACGCAGCATAAAAAGGAAATAAAGGAATTGTATCCGGAGAAATACATGGAAGGAGGGGCAGGAAGAATAATAGAAATTTGATTTTTTGAATTATATCAGAAAAGCTTTAATTGAATCATGGCCCATTGAGTTAGCATCGTAAGCTATGAATTCAAGAGAATGATAACCTATTCCATGCCATTCAAGTTCATTTTTTTCAAGCTCTTTAACAAATTTTCCATCCTTATACAATTCAATTTTTTCAATTCCATGGTCATCCCATGTTTTTATTTTTACAACGATTCCTCCGATTATTATCGTCGTTTTTATTTTCATTATCTCTCTTCCAAAAACATATATATGCCCACTTCTTGGGTAAACAATCGATATGTACGGTGGAGTATCTTCGGGAATGTAAAAAGCTATGCCATCCAAATAATGAGCTTTAAATGGTCTTTCATCCGGCGGGATAGCATAGCCAACATGCCATTCTTTATTGAATATAGCAGCCACGACAGCTATATTGTTTTTATTTTTTATTACATCTGGATAATTTTCCATTGGACTCCATATGAGGCTTGTGTAATATTCTTCGCCACCTTTTAAACTTATGTTTTTGATGCTTGCAAATTCAAGAAATGAAAAATGGTATTTTCTTCCAAGTTCATCTTTCCATCTTGAATTAACTTCCATAATATAAATGCGGAGCACGCCATCATAATTGGAAACACTTTTCACGCTCACCTCAATCCTGAGTCCCTTTCTCGCTGGGCAAATCATCCACTCTGCAGATATGTTGACAACAATGCTTTTGTTCCTTTCCATGCATTCATGTATTGCGTCTTCAAGCTCACTAACATTTCTGATGACTCTGTAACCGCCATCGAGAAAAGCCCCGCCATATGTTGCATTGTATTCAAGCAATCTGTCATTCGAAAAATTATTTTGAGGTGGAAAAACAACATAACATATACTCTCATTCTGAAATGTCTCGAATAATGCATCGTTTAGAGCAGCGGACTCATCGAAGGATTCAATGAAAACCATTGCATTGCCTACGGGCAGAATAAGAATTGCAATTACTGCTACGATTATTTTCATATTCTAAATTTTGTCAGATGTAATAAATATTGCTGCCCATCCATCAATAAAATTTAAGTATGGTTTTTATATACCGCCATATGGTAGAACAGCAAATATTTCCACCACCGGAGGAGTTTAGGGAAAAAGCAAACGTGAAAAGCGAGGAAGTTTATAAAGAAGGCGAAGACTACATAAAATTCTGGGAGAGGAGAGCAGAAGAAATGATTGATTGGTTTAAAAAATGGGACAAAGTTCTGGAAGTTAATGAGCCTTACTATAAATGGTTTATAAATGGCAAGTTAAATGCTTCTTATAACTGCCTCGATAGATGGATTGAGCGTGGCAAAGGCGATAAGCTGGCTTACATATGGGAGGGCGAGAACGGAGAGGTAAGGAAATTCACATACAAGCAGTTGTACGAGGAAGTAAACAGATTTGCCAATGCCTTAAAAAGCATAGGTGTAAAGAAAGGAGACATAATTTCCATCTATCTTCCAATGATTCCAGAGCTGCCAATAGCGATGCTTGCAGCAGCGCGCATCGGGGCGCCGCATTCCGTTGTCTTCGCTGGTTTTAGCGCGGAGGCGCTTCGTCAGCGCGTTGAGGATGCGGGAGCAAAGTATGTCATAACATGCGATGGCTATTACAGGCGTGGTAAAATTCTGGATCATAAAAGCAAGACAGATGAAGGGCTGGAAGGCTTGGACATAAAGAAGGTTATTGTTGTAAAAAGGGCTGGAAATGAAATCAATATGAAAGAAGGTCGCGATGTATGGTGGCATGATTTGGTGAAAGATCAGCCTGCAGAGTGCAAGCCAGAAGAAATGGATGCCGAAGATTTGCTTTTCCTGATGTATACATCGGGAACAACAGGAAAGCCGAAAGGAGTGATGCATACTACAGGCGGATATATGGTGGGAGTTGCAACTACAATGAAATGGGTATTCGATGTTAAAGATGATGATGTCTACTGGTGCACAGCAGACATAGGATGGATTACAGGACACAGCTACATAGTTTATGGACCATTAGCTAACGGAGTTACAAGCATAATATATGAGGGAGCCCCTGATTATCCAAGCAAGGACAGATGGTGGGAGATCATAGAAAAGTATAAAGTTACTATACTTTACACTGCTCCAACTGCAATAAGAATGGCTATGAAATGGGGAGAGGAATGGCCAAATAAACATGATTTAAGCAGCTTGCGCCTCCTTGGAAGCGTGGGTGAGCCAATAAATCCAGAAGCATGGTTGTGGTATTATCGTGTTATAGGCAAGGAACGATGTCCTATCGTCGATACCTGGTGGATGACAGAGACGGGCATGCACATTATAACGCCTTTGCCAGGAATAACAAAGCTTAAGCCTGGAAGCGCAACGTTTCCGTTTCCGGGATTAAAAGCAGAGGTGAGAGATGAGCATGGAGTATGCAAACCTGGTGAGAAAGGTGATCTCGTTATCACAAGGCCATGGCCGTCGATGTTGCGAGGTCTATACAATGCTCATGACAAATATGTTGAGGAATACTGGAGTAAATATGGATTTGGAAAGTTTTTCACAGGTGATGGCGCAATAATGGATG
>JAGGWA010000080.1 GCA_021157745.1 Thermoplasmata archaeon | reverse complement strand
AGCTTGGAGTTAAAATGGAATATGAAGAGGAGAAAGGAAAGCTTAAAGGTAAAAAATTCGTTTTCACAGGTTCTTTAAAAAGCATGACGAGGGGAGAGGCAAAAGCAATAGTGGAGGAGCTTGGAGGAGAGGTTGTAAACACGGTTAGCAAAAGCGTTGATTATGTTGTTGTGGGAGAAAATCCTGGCTCGAAGTATGAGAAAGCCAAGGCTTTGGGGCTAAAAATAATAGATGAAAAGGAATTCAAAAAGCTGATTGGAATGGAAGAAGAGGAAGAAAAAATAGTGCCATTGGATAAATTTATAGAGGAAAAATGAAGATATGGACGCCATATAAAATATGGAATGAAACAGAATGGTTCCTGAATTTCGAAAAATTGCTTAAAAAGCTAAAGGACAGGCTAAATTAATCCTTTTTCCTTCAATTCCTTACTTATTCTTTTGACTGCCTGCTCCACTTCTTTGTCTTTTCTTGCTCCAGTGCAAACGAGTTTTCCTGAGCCAAATAAAAGTAGGACAACGCGGGGCTCATCCATTCTGTAAACCAAGCCCGGAAATTGCTCTGGTTCATATTCAATGTTCTCAAGTCCTAAAGCAAGGGCAATCTCGTTCAAATTTAGCTGGGCATGAAGATTCGCTGATGCAACGATATTCTGCACTTCTATAACAGGCTTTTTATACACTTTTATGCCCGCCGCCGCCACCTTCTCGCATACCTTTTTTATCGCCGTTTCGACATCCTTAATTGTTTTTCCGCCAGTGCACACAACTTTTCCGCTTCTGAATATCAGGGCAGCCGTTTTTGGTTCATTCAGGCGTAAAACCAGGCCCGGAAATTGCTCTGGATTATAATTACTTTCTGGCAAAGATTCCTTCAATTTTTTTAAATCAATCTCTCTGGCAATTGTGGTAGAAGCAACAACATTTTCTATTCTTATATCAACCATATAAATCAAGAATATATAGATAGAGCATTTATAAATATGTAGGGCGATTTATTGTTTGGTGTGTCAGGCGTTTTTCGGATCTTTGTCACTGCTTGCTAACATCTGGCCAAATTTATCTATGATAGATTCACATATTCCTTTCTTTCCGAAATTTTGCGAGAAAATATTTAAAGAATAAAAGATGATAAATGTGATGGACAAAAAGTGGCTCTTTATCATGTTGATTCTCTATTTGCTCATAGCGTGTTTGCCAGCTTATAAATCACCCGTTATTGTGGAAGGTTTTGTCAACCACAAGATAGTAACAGGAGTGAAAGGTAATACATCATATACCATCCTGCTTAATTGGCCAACCAATGGATCATGGATTATAGTAAAAGACAAGGAGTATGAGAAGTTTTTTATGGGGGAGAAGAACGCTTTTGTTAGCAAATCAACAGAAAATGAAATAAGAAAAAAATATTCTGATATTAAATACATCGTTTCCATAAAATTGGATTCTAAGGATTTGGTTAATGGCATTGATAAAGGAGAAGCCATTACATATTTTGTGAGTAGAGATGAATTCAATAAGATGAAAATAGGAGACAAGGTAAAATTTGAGGTTTTGAGATCAAGAAAATACATGATCAAGAGACTTATTCAAATTGAGAAGAATGCTGGATGCGCCGATGGAAGTAACTCCGATAATAAAGAACAAAAACTTGTGGAAATTTCCATACAGCATCCATATGTTAAAAAATATATCGAAATACACCCTAATGCAATATACAGTATTAGGAGGGTATATCTATCATTTGATGGCACGGTATATGAAGTTGATGAAGACTGGAAAGTAAAAGATTTTGAAAATGTTACTGGCATAGATGGCAAACCTGTTGATGGCAAAAATCATTACTGCTGGGTGGTTCATTGGAGTATCCCTCCGCCAGAGGTCGATATAGAGCATATTGTTGATGTTTACATTGATAGAGACAGCCATAACATCGTGTTTGTCGAAGAAGCTTGGTAGAAAGGCTAAAATATAAGTATTGCTATGCATTCCACATTTTATGGAAATAGTGGTCGAGTCTCTAAATGCTGTGCCAATCGAAAAACAGAAAATTGAGATTGTTGAAAGAAAAGGCATTGGACATCCTGATTCTGTGGCAGATGGACTTGCTGAGACCGTATCGCGGGCATTATCAAAAGAATATCTTCAGAATTTTGGCTACATACTGCATCATAACACCGATGAATGTCAGATTGTAGGCGGCCAGAGCCAGCCGCAGTTTGGAGGAGGCGTCATCATCGAGCCAGCTTATATACTACTGGTAGGAAGAGCAACAGCCTTGCATAACGGAAAGAGAATGCCAATAAGAGCCATCTCCGTCAAAGCAGCACATGAATATCTGGAAAAGAACTTCAGAAATTTAAATGCAGATACAGATGTTGTCATAGAATCAAAGATATGGGAAGGTAGCCAAGATTTAAAAAGCGTGTATGATCCACGCCGAATGCTCGCAAACGACACTTCAGTTGGGGCTGGATATGCTCCACTAAGCGAGACAGAGAAGCTAACGCTTCAGCTGGAGAGATTCATAAACATAAATTTGAAAAAGTTTCCAGAAGCTGGAGAAGATGTAAAGGTGATGAGTGCAAGGAAAGAAAACAAAATAAACATAACGGTTGCAATGGCAATGGTAGATCGCTACATACCAGATGCAACTCATTACATAAGCGTTAAAGAGCAGATAAGAGAAGAGCTTGCTGACTATGCAACTACTTTAACAGATAAGGAAATAAGCCTCGAAATAAATACAGCCGATGACTATGAAAAAGGCATTTATTATCTCACCGTTACAGGCTTATCAATGGAAAATGGAGATGATGGAAGCGTTGGCAGAGGAAATCGCCTCAATGGCTTGATAACTCCAAATCGCCCGGTTTCGATGGAGGCGCCAGCTGGAAAAAATCCTGTAACGCATGTTGGCAAACTTTATAACATAACTGCAACAAGAATAGCGGAGACAATAGTAAAGGAGTACAGCGAGGTTGAGGAAGCGTATGTCAAAATGCTCTCACAGATTGGAAGACCAATTAAAAATCCTCTCATTGTCGGCATATCCATAGTCGGAAAGCTTCCAGATTCCGGTGTTGATGAAATAGTCAGAGAGCATATAGACAAGATAGATAAAATAAAGGACGATATTTTAGCTGGAAAAATAAGCGTATTTTAAGGGCGGGGCGGGATTTGAACCCGCGTATGTGGATCTGCAGTCCACCACCCGGCCTCTAGGTGACCCGCCCACATGCTTAATTTCCTTTCCCTTT
>JAGGWA010000101.1 GCA_021157745.1 Thermoplasmata archaeon | reverse complement strand
TTGATTCGCCTTTTTTAATTCCAGTCGCTATTAAATGAGCCACCCTCACAGGCTCTGGAATTGCTCCTCTTATGGTAGCCAGCTTTATTATTTCTTTTCCTTCCTTTTCGTCAATGCCAAAAAATTTTGAATATATGGTATAGCCAAGTTTTATTTCATGCATTTCTCCTTTATTTATTATCTCGAGCCTTTCCTTCCAGTCATCAAAATGTTTTTTCAAAGCCTCTTCCATTTTTCTCATATTTGGTTTTTCCCTTGTTACAGTTATGACAGGCAAATTTGTCTCATTGTATATTTTTTCTCCATCTATCACATTGAATCCTCCCAAAGCTACTCCATCAACCATTATTATTTTTAACTGACCAGCATGTCTGCTATTCTTAACCATATTTATTATTGCATCACTCGCATCCCTTCCATCTATTTCCACCTCGCTCTTCAAAACCCCTTCAAGGTAAGTCCCGCCTCTCATCACAACGCCAACTATTCCGGTTTTTTCATCATTGAAAGAAAATGGCATATCATCTATTCCAAGGATTCTTATTTCTTTCTTCATCTTAAAGGCAAATGTCCGGTTATCTCATCCACTTTTTCTTCTTCATCTGGACCAATGGCTATTGCTGTCAAAGTTCCAGGTTGAAGTTCGGTTAAACCAGCATCTCTTATGATTGCCGTTACCATTCCTTTTTCTCTGGCTTTTTCCTCAAGCTCCAGCATTTCTTGCTCTTTTGCTTTAACGACGACTTTTTTTGCTCCCTCCGCCCGCCATTTTTTCAGGATGCGACGCTTTTTTTTGTAGGAAATTAAAGCTGCTTCAACTGCTGCATGCGCTGTCTGCGCTGCCAGCTTGCCGCATGACATTTCTATGTCATTTGTTATGATAACCATTTTATACATTATGAAGCCACCCCTTTGCGAGCTCCTTTGCTTTATCCCAGTTAACTATGCCTTTCACATGAATTTTTCCATCTTTCAATTCAACATGCTTCAATGGAATCGCACAATAATCCTTGCCCTTTTTTATTATGAGCATGTCTTCATAGAATGATATACTCTCCCCTATTTTTTTTCCATCCGCATCGACAACGAATCTTGCAAGGAGAGCAAATTTTTTTCGCATATTATTAAATATCTCCTTTTACTTAAACATGATGTTCGATTTCGCCATCATTGGAGCAGGCCCAGCAGGCAGCATGGCAGCCCTGCAGCTTGCAAAGCAGGGTTACAAAACGATTGTTTTTGAAGAGCACAACAGCATTGGCATACCAGTAAGATGCGCTGGCCTCGTTAGCGAGCATGTAATAAAAATGCATGATGAAGGCATAGTAAATGAAATAAAAGGAGCAATCGCTGTTTTTCCAGATGGAAAAGAAATTGTTATAGGAGGAGACAGAACACATGCTTTCGTTATTGATCGCCGTGCTTTTGATTCAAGTCTGGCGGAAAAAGCGATGGCGGAAGGCGCTGAATATGTCTTGGGAAAGAAAGTTAAAAAAACCGTTGCCAAAAAATTTTTCGAGATAGAAGGAATAAAGGCAAGGCGTTTAATAGGGGCAGATGGCCCAAAAAGTTTGGTGGCGAGGCAATTCAACATGGGGGAAATAGGCTTCTTCAACGCAATACAGGGCTATGGAAAATATGAAATGGATGGAGAATTTGTAAAAATTTTTTTAAGCAATGAAATTGCCCCAGGCTTTTTTGCATGGATTATTCCTGCTGATAAAGCAAGAATTGGTCTGGCAACATTGAACAAAAATGTTAGAAAATATTTCAATGCC
Organism: Thermoplasmata archaeon; assembly: GCA_021157745.1. Classification (GTDB taxonomy): domain Archaea; phylum Thermoplasmatota; class E2; order UBA202; family JdFR-43; genus JAGGXW01. Next base: position 5,796 of record JAGGWA010000101.1, on the reverse strand, counting down.
TTCCTGAAAAAATTGAATGTTTCAACAAATGAAATAACAGCGGGACTCATTCCATTTGGATTGAGAAAATTTGCAAGGGAGAGGGTAGCATTGGTGGGCGATGCAGCTGGACAGACAAAGGCGACGAGCGGCGGCGGGCTGTATGCGGGAATGAAAGCAGCCATGATGTTAGCGGAGCATGCTGATAATTTTTTAGAATATGAGAGGGATTACATGAAAAGCATAGGAAAGGAATTAAAGAGATGCATTTTTATGAGGAAAATTTTGAACAGGATGGGCGACAAAGGGCTGAACAGCATTGCAAATATTGTTGAAGAAAACATAGATTTAATAAATAAATATGGAGATATAGACTATCCATCAATTGTTGCTAAAGAAATTGCAAAAAAGCACCCGTTGAAGACGGTTGCTGCCATTGCAAAAGCCTTTATATAAGCAAGACTGCTATCACACCTGATAAAAATATTCCATCGAATGTTCCAGCCCCTCCTATGCTTGCTACAGGAGCTCCAAGCTCCTTTATTTTATGCAAATTCAATAAATCTGCTCCAATGAGTGTGCCGAGTGTGCCAGCAAGGTATGCAATAACTACGGGATTCTCTCTTGCTATGATCAAAGCAATCATCGCAGCAAAAATTGGAGGAATGAATGCTGGAATTGCTATTCCCAAACCTTTTACAGGTTTAGCCAGAATCTTGCATATTATGGCAACAAAAACTATTGCAAAAATGGCTTTTAGAATCAATGCTTGATTTAAACGCGCGAATTCATAGATTGCTATTGAAATTGGAATAATTGCTCCTCCAAAGTTTATGGCGAGGATTGTCTGCTGTTTCCCATGAGATGGCACCCTGTAACGAATACCAAAAAAGTTTATTTCCTCTATTCTTTCCACCTCGCTTTCCCATCTCTTCAAAGGTATGTTTATCGAGCTTCCTATCAATGAAAGCCAGAATAAAAGATATGCGATGCTTGCAGGAATGCCAAGACGGGCAAAAACGATGGTAACGCTTCCAGCAAAAAGAAGGAAGAACAATGGAAGGAAAAATAGGAAAAGAAGGAAAATGAAAAGAGATGGAAAGGCATAAGGAAATTTCACATATTCTTCCATAAAACAAAAATGAAAACAATTTTAATATATCTTTTGGCTATTTGAGGGGCGTAGCGAGAAAAACGTTTGAGGAATTCATAATCTTTAAATATTTCATTCCATATGCCATCATGAAATTGAATGCATCCTATCTGGGACTCGCTGCCTTTGCTCTCACAACATTTGTTCTATCGATGGCAAATATAGGAGTAATAAAAAGCGATGTTGTTATTCCGCTGGCTTTTTTCTATGGCGGCATGGCGCAGTTTGCGGCGGGCATGTTTTCTTTTAAGGCTGATGATAACTTTGGTGGCACAGCATTTTCATCATATGGTGCATTCTGGCTTTCTTTTGGCTTGATGAAACTGTTGGAAAAATTTGGAGACTATAAGCCAAGCTCGACAGAGATTGGTGTAATGCTGATTGCCTGGGGAATATTCACCCTATATATGTGGATTCCTTCGCTCAAAATAGGGAAAGTGCTGTCTCTTGTTTTCCTTACTCTGTGGCTAACATTCTTTATACTGGGGGCTTCCGCCATATACGGCTACTCAACAAAACTTGGAGGATATGTTGGCATGATATGTGCATTGCTTGCATGGTATGTATCATTTGCGGGCATAACAAGCGAGATATATCAGAAGAAACTGCCTCTATAAACTTCCTCTATTTCATCCCTTATATCTTCTTTGGATTTTGAGCCAATGATTCTTTTCACAGGCTCGCCATTATAAAATATAATTACAGTTGGTAAACTCAAAACATTGTAACTTCTTGCTATCTCAAGATTATCATCTGTATTTAGCTTCCCGAAAGCTATGTCAGGCATTTCCCTTTCCAGCTCTTCCAAAATTTTTTCAATTGTAAGGCATGGCTTGCACCAAGTAGCCCAGAAATCTATCACAGCTATTTTATTTCTTCTTATAAAATCGTTGAAATTGCTTGTGCTCAGCTCATTCATACTGGTATAGCATATACCTATAAATATTCATATGCAATAAGCCATCATGAAAATGAAACCTCGCTGTGTCCCATGCATTTTGAATCGTGTTGTGTATGAAAGCGAGTTAGTCATCAAAGAACAAAAAAAGCTGGAAGAAGTCATGAAAAAGGTTGTTAAAAAAATAAGCGAGTTATATGGAAGCAGTTTGAGTTCAGCTGAAATAGCAACGCAAATACATGGACTAACTTACGAGCTAATAGGAAACAGGGATCCATACAAGGAATTGAAGGAAAGGAGCAATGAAATTGCTTTGAAATTGTTGCCCAAAGCCGAAAAATTCATTGAAAATTCAAAAAATAAAATCGAGGCAGCCATGCTTGTCTCCATAGCAGGAAACTCCATAGATTTTGGCATTGCGGGCAGCGCCGCCAGCCCCGAAGAGCTTGAAAGGAAATTTGATGATCTGATAAAGCAGGGACTTTATCACAATGATTTCAAAAAAATGGAGAAATATCTTAAGGGAAATATAGTATATTTCACTGACAATTGTGGGGAAATAGTTTTTGATAAACTTGTTTGCAGGGAGCTTAAAAAGATCGCAAATCATGTGACAATAGTTCCTAAAAAATACCCAATACTCACAGATGCAACATATCAAGATGTTAAAAAATTGGGTTTTGATGAGGTTGTTGATGAGATAATAACGACGGGAGGATTTGCAGTTGGCGTGGATTTTAAATCGATGCCAGAAAAACTGAAAAGCAGAATAGGCGAGGCAGATATAATAATATCAAAAGGAATGGCTAACTATGAGGCTTTTTCTGAAGCAAACTACAGGCCCATAGCATATCTGCTTAGAGTAAAGTGTAAGAGTATAGCAGAGGATATGGGATTGCCTGTGAATGTCAATGCCATAAAGTTATATGAATCTTAGAAGCAAAACCAAACCATTTATTATGAGATACAAGCCAATCAGCCATGCGATTATCTGAGGAAATATGATTATCAACAAGCCAAATAAGATCATTAAGACTGGTGTTGCAATGCCAAATTGCAAGGGAGGATAAAATCTTCTTCTGCCCATCATTTTATCACAAAAATAAAAAAGGGAAAGATTAGCTGTATCCTCCGATCATAAGCGTTGGGTCTCCGAGCAACACCCACTCTTCTATCGTTTTGCAATCTATATTGTCCTCGCCTGGCGGATATTTATTTATGTAATTTGTTACTGCTGTTCCCCATGTCTCTCCAAGTATATGCTTTCCTTCGTTGCCATATGCTTCAAAGAATCTATCTTCTATATAGCCTCCTGAGAATTCAACGCAATCTGGTATGCCGTTGCCATTTCTGTCTCCTCCCGTGTCGCCATATCCCAAAGCTGTGTTGCCCAGCGTTGCTATCGCTCCCTTATTCGCCATTTTAACAAAATGCCATCCAAAGCACTCATAGGTGGGCTGATATGTCCACTCATTTTTCTGGAAATCGAGCAAACTTATGTTGAACTCACTGTTATGGCATCCTCCTATGACAACGACAGGATACATTCCCTTGTTATGCATCAAATCCATGTTGTATGTCATCAGTCCATTCACCCATGGGTCGGTGTGGGAAGCGTGTCCCTGGAAGTGAGTTGCCCATGCTGTTGGGCTTCCATGGCCATCCATGCATACGAAGCCGAAGCCTGTATTAAGGTTGTTTATTACATTTATCCATGCAAGGCGGCCGGCGAGTTCGGTATCCATTCCAAATAATGGAAGCGTGCCATCTGAAACAAATAAGCTAACTTTCTCAAATCCATTATCTTTCATATGATGCTCGTAAAACCATTCTGTTGATATCTCTCCTTCGCACAATTTCTGGCCGTCGTTGAATGTATCTCCTCCAATCAAAAGCATTCTCTTGAACCATTGCTGCCCGTATGCATTGTTTTCGTATTCTATGATTTTGCTAACAACATTCTGCACTTCTTTAACGCTTCTGCATGCAAGACGCCCAACATAAACATCGGGATAGAAATCTATGCCTTTGTCCTTGCCCATTATATTCCATTCTCCATATATTCCATTGTTATTTGGATCCCATGATGAAAAGTTTCCACTGGCATCATATATGTCAGCAAAATATAGATCGCTAATGTAACCATTTTCTGCTCCATCATTTAATGCAACATACCTGACAGGCACCCACCAGAGGCTGTCATCAACTTTCTTTGGACCATCGTATCCCCAGTTTCCAACAATATATGATTTCTTGCCCCCTGCAAGCAAAACATATTTTATCCCATGCTGTTCTATTGCATCTTTTATCGCATATTTGACTTTTTCCGCTCCATCTCTTCCCTGATATGTGGAATATATGTCATCTACGGTCATCAGAAGGGTTCTTATTCCATGGCTCTCCTTATGCTGTATCAGAGGTTGCAAAGCATCCTTAAATTCTTTTGGCGCAACTATGAGCAAATCGTAGTCGCCGTTAGAAGATACTGTATGGGCTGGCAACTCATATTTTATTTTAATATCAAAATCTTCCGCATATCTCAATTCATTGCTAACAGCGTTGTAACGATATGGATAAAAGTGCACTGAAAGAATTGTAACACGCTTGCCGTCGCGCAGCCCGCCGCCCAGCGTGTAGTCGTACCATTTCGCTGGGTAGAATTCATCCTGCTGGTAAACGATGCCTTCTTTTACGCTGCTCTCCATTCCAAGTGGTTTGGGAGATGATGCAGGAATTATTTTCTTTTCCAGTTTTACTGTTTTGACATTTAAAGGAGTGCACTCAACACTCACTTTTGTTCCGAGGGGGAAATAATATGTTTTCGTTTTATATGGCAAGGAAGGATATCCTTCCTTGTGTTTATAATTTGCATCGCTACATTTTATTACTTCATAGTCTCCATGTTCTATTGTTTCGAAGTCACTAAATGTTTCCTTTTCCACTATCATTTTTGTTTCCTTGAATGAATGCACGTTGGCATGTAATCCAATGCTGCTTGCACCTCCCAAAAACATTGCGACAACCACTATCGCCATAATCTTTTTCATTTTTTCGCCTCCAAATATTATCGCTGCCCATATATAAAAGCTTTGCTGAGCATGAGCATGTTTTATAAAAACAATATCATTCAAAGATCATGTTTGCAAGAGAAGGAAACGTTGTTATAGCAAAGTTTGAAGATGGAGAGATAATCCAAAATTTGAAGGAATTGATGGGCAAATTGAATGCCAAAGCAGCGATAATACTCAATGGTGTGGGTCAGCTTGAGCATGCCATCATAGGCTATTTTGATGGAAACGATTATGTAAAGAAAGAAATAGAAGAGGCAGCTGAGCTCGTCTCATTGCAGGGAAACATTGGAATGGATGGCAACGATTACATCATACATGCTCATGTTGCGTTAGGGCTAAAAAATCATAACATCGTTGGAGGGCATTTAATAAAAGGAAATGTTAAAGTTGTGAATGAAATCGCCATTTATTTGCTCGAAAGCATAGAAATAAAGAGGGTTAGAAAGGGCAATCTTATGGAAATGCTCATCTCCTCACAGCAATCCAAAGAATGAAGCACGCTAAAATATATGCAGCGATTCCAGCAAAAGCCATCGCAATGCTCTTCTCCAGATAGCCAGTCAAAACAGGCAGGACGGCGCCGCCGACATTGCTTATCGAGATGAATAAGCTGGATGCTATCCCTTCATTTTCTTTTGTAACCCCTTTTTCTGTTTCCTGGCTATGCAATGCGATGGGCCAGCCAGCCTGCAGGA
>JAGGWA010000086.1 GCA_021157745.1 Thermoplasmata archaeon | reverse complement strand
TTGCTGTAGTAAGCAACAACCTCGATACCATAACTGTATCTTATTCCTATCGCCTCCTCATCCCAGGTGAAAATATATGGTGGGCTGTAAAAAATCTTCTGTGGCTCTAATGCATATTCTTTTCCATTGATGTAAATCTCCACTCTATCCATTTTTCCATCTGCTTCCGCACAAATTGTTATTTTTCCTATTATGAACGTCTTTCCTATATATGATATTTCTCTATCGAAAACATAAAGATAGCCTTCTTTTGGTCTCGTTATTTCAATTTTTGGAGGAGAATAATCAAAGCATTTTATGAGCCATGCTTTTCTTCCAGATGAAAAAGATTCCGTATTTCCAAGAATAAAATAGCTTCCTCCTCTTTTTATAACCTTTATAGCAACATCATTCATCCTGCCTCCAAATGTCTTATTCCATATCTCGTTTCCATCGCCATCTATCTTAATAAGGAGAGCATCATCTCTGCCAGCCCCCCACATGGCGCCGCCCGCAATGATATAGCAATCATCTTCTATCTTCAATATCTCGTTCTCTATATCAATTCTGGAATCCAGTTTCTTTATCCATTCCTTATTTCCATTCCAATCCGTCTTTATGATATGGGAAGACCCTAATAGAATATAGCCATTTTTTGCATACTCCATATCCTTTATTATATCTACGCCATCATAAATTCTCACCCATTTTATATTCCCATTTTCGTCTATTCTTGCTAAGCATCCATAAAATGCTGTCTCTCCACCCAAAATATAGCCATCACCCATCTTTTTAATAAAGGAAACATGATCCAAAATATCATATGTTTTATTCCATACCTCATTTCCATTTTCATCTATTTTTAAAATCCAGGTCATGTAGTTATCATTCTCTATTTTCTTTCCAGCAACAATGTAACCATTTTCTCCCTTCACAATATGATCTGCATATTCAGTATATTTGCTTCCATAAGTTTTATTCCACATTTCATTTCCATTTTCATCTATTTTTATAACCCAAAAATCCGCATCTCCTTTACCATAGGAAATTGTGTAGCCAGCCAATATGTATCCTTCTTTTATTTTCACCACACTTTGTAAAATGTCTTCCTTTACTCCACCATAAAATTTACTCCATACCATGTTTCCATTTTCATCCACTTTAAAGGCCCATCCATCAAAATCATCATGGTATGTTGAGCCCACAATTAAAAATCCGTTGTTCGATTCTACAAAATCTTCGGCATAGTTGTATTCAAATTTGCCGTATGTTTTATTCCATTCTTCATCATCGATTTCTTTTGGATAAAATGCAAAGATTAAATTGAGCAGAATGAATATGGCTACAATCTTCATTTCCACCACCTGTATGGTTTTATCATAGGAAGCCAATCAACATTTTTCAAGCCAATTGGCTTTGGAAAAGGAATGCGCCAGTTATCCCAGTAATTCCTGTTCCACCTATTGTGATATATTCCTTTCCATGTTGTTATTACAGCATGAAAATCATTTTTCATGAAATTATTGTGTTTGATAGCATTTCCCTTTGAATCCTGAAGCCATATTCCCCAATCATTGTTTGAAATGTTATTTTCATAAATTTTGCAATTCCTGCAATCCCATAATCTTACGCCCACGCATGTGTTGTTTATTTTCTGATGTTTTATGGTGATATAACTGCATTTAACCAGTATTATTTGTCCAGCATCTATTTTTTCATCTATAACAACACCCGATTTCTCTTTCAAATAAATGATTGGTTTTCCATTTATTGTATTGTTAAAAATATCATTCCCCCCGTATGATTCATAAACTTTTCCACTTGTCGATATGCCGTCTCCAGTAAATGAATTATTATAAATGCGGTGCCCTGCTGCCTCCGACAGCTCTATTCCGATGCCATTTTCAAAAAATGAATTATTTTTTATTGTGTTTCCGTATCCCCATCCTCCGCCATGAAGATATATTCCGATTTTGTTGAAAGAAAAATTGTTGTTTTCTATAATGTTTCCTTCATAAGAGTCGCATGCTATGGCTTCAAAGCAATGAATAAATTTGTTTTCAAAAATGTGATTGTTGCTGCCATATAAGGCTATGCCACCGCCAGCATTGAAGAGGCAACGGGATATCCTGTTATTGGATGCACCTCTTAAGATGATATAAGAGCTATTAAAAATGCAGTTCGATATATTACAAAAATCTTTTCCCACATTGTCTATGTTTTTTTCGAATGTAAAATTCTTTATATTTACGCAATCTGAAACAATCAAACATGTTCCAGCAATTACCACATTTTTGTTTTCTCCAATCAAATTGATCGATTTGTATATCATAAAATCTTCATAATAGGGCGATGACTCATCATAAACGAATATTGTGTCTCCATCTTTTGCAGCATCTATAGCATCCTGAATATGCGTATAGTTATTTGGGCCATCTCCGCCAACATACAATATTTTTCCATCAGTGATAAATGATTCATGACCCATGTTTTCATTAATTGCTATTGCCGGCATAAAAAGCATAGACACAATTCCAACGATGACCGCTTTCTTCATCTTCCACCCCTATATGGAAACAAACGAGGCATCCAGTCAAACTGAATCAAAGGGTAAATGGGATAAAAGAATGCAACTATCGGTTTTGGAATTGGAATACGCCAATTATCCCAGTAATTTCTTATGAATCTGTTTGTCCAGAACAAGGGCCAATTTCCCCAATAATATACATGGGCATTCTCTTCATTTTTCATAAGGTTGTTGTTGATTACTATGTTAAAATAGGAGCCATATAAACATATTCCCCATGTATCGTTGCTAACAGTATTTCCATATATGACACAATGGTCACTCCTCCATAATGAAATGCCTTCATAGATATTATCAGCTATTATGTTATTCTTTATTGTTATTTTTTCCAGATTATCATGCCATCTGGAATTACCAATTCCAATGGTTCCATTTCTTATTGTAAAATCACATACAGAAATATTACTTGTAATTATGAAAATAACTTTTTCCTTCTTCATTCCATCTATTATTGTTGTTTTCGCATTTTCTCCAATTAAATTTATGCTCTTATTTATAACAATGTTTTCATAATACGTTCCGCTATAAACAAAAATTGTATCTCCATCTCTTGCATCATTTATTGCATCCTGAATATGTGTATAATTTCCTTCACCATTGCCTCCAACATACAACGTTTTTCCATTGATTATTGTATCCCCTTCTTTTATAACAGAATTAACTGCGATATTATCCACTGGAACAGTTGTTACAAACAGCATGCAGATTATGCCAACCATCACAACCGTTCTATTCATTTTCCCACCATTCTATCGGTTTTAATGAAGGCATTAAATCAAATTGAATCCATGGATAACAAATAAGCAAAAGAGTGCAACGTGTGCCGAAAATTATT
>JAGGWA010000051.1 GCA_021157745.1 Thermoplasmata archaeon | reverse complement strand
TGGCAGAGCGGCTGATTCGTAAGAAATCCGTATTGCTTTCCCCGAAATGCCAATGGCAGAAAAGGGAAAAGCAGAAGGATTTCCGAAGAATCAGCAGGTCGCGGGTTCGAATCCCGCCGGCGGCTTTCACCGCAATACAAAGTCAGATCCTTCAAAAAGGTCATATATGGTGCAATATTTAATTTTGTGGAATTTGATTTATTCAAGATAGCAAGATATCCTTTCGTGGAAGAAGCAAAAAAATGGGTCAAGAATGAAAAAATAGAGATACACGAGGTTTTAAATGATCCAGTATACGAAAGAGCGAGAATGAGGGCGGTTGAGAGAGTAAAGGAAGCCATGAAATATGGAATAATAAAAGATACACCTTTGTTGAATGAAATCGATTGCATGATGGAAATATTTTCATATCCTCTCGCCAGATTGATAGTTGCTTCTGTAGAAAGCGAGTATTTGATAAGAAGATACGCCCTTGCTGAAGCAAAAAAAGCATATGAGAATTTGAAAAAAGAAGATTCCAGTTTCATACAAAAAATTGCGATGGAGTTTGGCATGGAAGTGAAAGATGGCGTTATACATTTTTCCGATTATTTAAAATATGCTCCAACATGGGATATGAAGTGGAAATTGATAAATAGGGTGATGGAGAAAGGGTATGTAAAATTAAGTAATGAAGAAATTGCCCGTTTGATTCAGGAGGCGATAAGGAGCAAAATACAAAACGAATTATTTTACATGTTTCCTCCTCCAGAAATAAATAAAATATTTGGTGAACTGATAGCGAATTTGAAAAATAAACTTATAGCTAAGGAGATAAAAAGAGCCGAAGGAATAAGCGAAAAAGATTATCCACCATGCATTAAAAATTTAATTCTTGCAGTAAAATCTGGCATGAATGTTCCTCATGTGGGCAGATTCACCCTTGTTACATTTTTGAATGCCATAGGAGCTTCAACAGAAGATATTTTGAAAATTTTCTCAAATTCCCCGGATTTTAATGAAGAGAAGACGAGGTATCAAATAGAGCATATTACTGGTAGGATATCTGGAACAGTGTATGCGGTGCCGAAATGCGCCACCATCAGGACATGGGGGCTGTGTCATCCAGATGAGCTGTGTAAAAGGGTGAATCATCCTTTGTTTTATTATCGCTTGAGAAGGAGGAAAAATGAATTATCTAAAGAAAAAGTTCTATGAGTATTATTTAAAAGCCGAAATAGAGGCTCCTCGTAGAATAGAGAGGAGAGAGTTCGCTTTCCTCTTTTTCAATGAAGACATGATGAAGCGCCATATTTCATTCAAAAATAAAGATTGGCTGCTCCGTTACCTAAAAGCAAATGTTCCTGCCCATGTTTACTATTCTTCCGCCTACTATGGTGAGCCTTCTGCCAATACAATGAAAGAAAAAAAATGGATGGGGGCTGATTTAATATTTGATTTAGACGCTGATCATTTGCCAATGGCTAAAAAAATGACATATGAAGAAAGCCTTGAAAGCGTAAAAGAAGAGTTAAAAAAGCTGCTTTCATTCCTCATCGACGATTTCGGATTCAGTGAAAAAGATCTGTCCATATATTTTTCAGGTGGTCGAGGCTACCATTGCCATGTTCATGATAGAAGAGTCCTTGATTTGGGAAGCCAGGAAAGAAGAGAGATAGTTGATTATGTGACGGGAAGGGGCATTGATTACAATCATATTGTGGTGGAGAGGAGCATATACGGATATGGAATAACAAAAACGATCGAAATCTCACCATCGTCGCCAGGCTGGCGCGGGCGCATAGCGAGGGCAATCATATCTTTCCTTGAGGAAATAAAAAATATGGATAGAGAGGAGGCTATTAAAAAATTGATGAGCTTTGAAGGCATTGGTAAAAAGGTTGCAAGCGATATATATGATGGACTCGATGACAATAGAATGGCTTTGATTAAAGAGGGCAAGATTGATCAGATGGCGAGCATAAAAAGATTACTCAAACCTTTGATGAGAGAGCTTGCTGTAAAACTGCATAGCTCCACAGACGAACCTGTTACTGCAGATGTTAAAAGGCTGATAAGATTGCCTGGTAGCCTGCACGGAAAAACAGGATTCAGAGTTTCGAAGGTTAGCATCCATGCATTAGAAGATTTCAATCCTCTTGAAGATGCAATTGTATTTGGAGATGAAATGGTAAGCATAAAGGTAACAAAACCATTCAAGGTGAAATTGAAAGGAGAAGAATTTATTCTAAAAGAAGGCGTTACAAAGGTGCCAGAATATCTTGCAGTTTTTGCAATAGCGAGGAAATTTGCAAATATTTTTTAAATTTTAAAAAATTTAAGGTTATGCGGGGGGCGTTGTTTATTTCATTCGTTTTAATTTCTATTTCATTTCATCCAGCTTTAGCCAGATGGATATGATGAAGGATTGGCTCAGCGAGAGAATAGATGCCATGACAGCAGCCGCTATCTCGATTTTTTTGGAGTGCGATTCTGGAAATGGAATTGCAGGCGATATCAAAGGAAATGAAAGGATAATTTTATTCTCGCAGGGCATCTTGCCGTATCATATTTCAACGAAAATTTTGATACAGGAAGCAAAGCACAGCAAAAATGCAACTTTTGAAAAGATTTATGGAATTGTGAAAAAATAAATAATGCCTTCTGGCTCTCTCTTCCTTTCATTACGACATTTATTTCAACAATAATGACACTTTCCCCATCATATTTTTCGAGCTTATGCTTAATTTGGCTTTAGGTTATCCAATTTTTCATCGACGGAATAGTTGGTGGAACATCGCCTTTAATGTATTTCATATTCTTATGCCTTTCTTTATGGTTGAGAATGGTTTGGCAGTAATGGAGGCAATTTCATTCGCTTTTATCAAATCAAAAGGAGATGATGGGTATGAAACTGATATGCTATTCCTTAAAGATTAAAACATTCCTTTCTTTTTGACATACACTGCGCCAACAGCAGCTATGATAACGAGAGTAGCAACAACATACAATGTATAGCTCTTTTGCTTGACTTCATGTGGATATGAAGTCGCTCCATACAATGCATGCCCTCCTATCGCTTCATTCTCTTCAAATGGTTTTGGTTTCTCCCATGAATATTTAGGCGAATACATATGTAAGTCAGGATCGCCAAAGTAGCAGACATTTTCCTTTATATCCCACCACCATTGTTCCGTCAGATACCCAATGCTCGTGTGTTTTATACCGTCTGCAAATGCCTTGCCTACTGGATAACCTAAAGCCAGGTTTCGGGCGAATATTTCAAAAGCAAAAGCTGAATACCATGATGTCTCCCATGGATCAATGATTTGAAATACTGTTCCATGTCTTATTAAAGTAAGATGCAGGTATGTGTTCGAAATGAAACATGAGCCAGCAGCAAATCCAGCAGAATGCAGATTCTTTAGAGCTTTATCCATTTGCAATCCATTGTAATCTTTTGTCCTGAGCCTGCCAAATAAAACTGTTATGACAATGCCATCGTATCCCGCTCTTTTGCCAATAGGTGTATTCTTTATTACTGGAATATCATGCAATCTCGCCGGCACAACATCCAAACCAAGTAATTTGCTCTGACTCAGAACATCTGGTTCTTCAGTTGAGCCATCCAAATAGCCTGGTAGATATAGTTCATATCCTCTCCATGGATTTGGCTCAATCGTAGGCAAACTTATATTAATGCCTGCAAATCCAGGCACTCCATATGGATCCCAGAATGCAAGTACACCAGAATGTAGATGCCATCCATGCGTTGTTTCCTCCCACATTATAACGCCACGATTTAAATCTTCCATCGTGGCAGAGAAATTCGTTGTAAATGCAACACTATATCCAGCTTTTCTGAAATAGAATGGATTCGTTTCGCTTTCAGACATATCCGGCCAGTAAGAGCCATACTTTCCATGCTCTGCCAGAACATTGTTGTCGATGGGGTTTGTTGAAGGATCAAAAAATGGAGTTATTCCTTCTGCATCAGTGTATTTGAAATTCCAGTATTGACTGGCTCTTTCATTAAAACGATGGCTGTATGTGATCCATGAATTCAGAACAGGATAGTGGAATTTTTCATCCTGGCTTGGCTTTATTATTTTTAATCGCCCGCTCGGCATTCTAATGCTTTTACTTCCATTTATCAGCGTGACTCCATCTGGATTTAGAGCGGGATTTACGAATATAATGGCAGGATAGAAAACACTTCTCGCCACCCAGTAGCTTGTGTCAACAGGCGTTCCAAGAATACGACCAGGATATGCTACGCCTACGAAGGTTCTATCCCATGGTATGCCTATGTCAAATTGCCCAGCTACTGTAATCAAAGTTTCTTCCTTGCCTGGTTCATCAAGCCCTATTTTTCCAAGGAATTTGTAAACTTCTC
>JAGGWA010000062.1 GCA_021157745.1 Thermoplasmata archaeon | reverse complement strand
GGCAGGACGGCGCCGCCGACATTGCTTATCGAGATGAATAAGCTGGATGCTATCCCTTCATTTTCTTTTGTAACCCCTTTTTCTGTTTCCTGGCTATGCAATGCGATGGGCCAGCCAGCCTGCAGGAAAACGCCGAACAGAAAGCTTATTGCAAGCAGCGCAGCATAGGAATGGATGTAATAGAAGGCAATCCATAGAAGAAAAGCAAGTATGGCAACGCTTGAAGCAATCTTTTTTATGCCATGCTTGGCGGCGATATAAGGAAATGAAAATGCACCTATTGCGCAGCCGAGCAACATAACGCTTATTATAACGCCCCTCTGAATATCGCTAAATTCATGCATACTCGGCATTAAAGCGGAAGCTGACAGAGTTGCGCCAACTATGAAAAATCCTATCAATGGATACAGCAACGCATTTTTTGATGCCATTATCTGCTTTATTCCCTCCTTAAAACTTATTCTCCTGCTTTCTATCTTCCTTCTGTCTTTTCCAGCTATTGTCCATATCAAAAATGCTATGAATGAGAGCAAAGCAAAGAATTTGAATACGGCATCAAAGCCATATTGATCGAAGATATATGGCGACGCCACGGAGCCAAATGAAAAGCCCAGAAATAAGCCAGAACTTGTTATTCCGATGGCAAGAGAAGCTTTTTCCTCGAACCACTGAATCATCATAGGGGCGAGAGCAACTAAAATCCATGCTAAGCCAAAGCCTGCTATGATTGTTGCAGTCAAAAGCTCCCAATAGCTCTGCAGTAAGAAGGCGCGGCTTCCAAATCCAATGAACATGAGAACTGAGCCGACGAGAGCAGAAGCTTTAGCTCCTTTTTTATCCACTAAATGACCAGCTGGCCATGCAAAGAAAACGACGAATAAGCCAATTACGGAAAGCAATAAATGGCTATAGGTGTGGCCAACATTATATTTTGATTCTATTTCATGTAATATTGGCGCTACAGAAAACCAGTTTGCTCCATATGAGAATATGAGCAGCCAGAATGCAGCCATCACAACCCATTTGTATTTCATGATGGTATATGGTGTAGCCTTTTAAATTAATTGCTTTTTACAACATTTCCTATCTGCTTCTTCGGATATCCTTTTGGCATTTCCTTGCTCCATATCTTTGCTCCTTCTATTTTTCCTTCCACCACTTCATCATCTCCAACAATCGTATCTTTTATCATCGCTCCCTTTTTAACAACGACGTTGCTTCCAATAATGGAATTTTCTATTATCGCTTCCTCCCCAACTTCAACATTGTCATACAATATGCTTCCCTTTATCTCTGCATTTTCTCCGATTTTGCAGTTGTTTCCTATGCTGCTCTCTTTTATTCTTCCCTCGATGGAACAATTTTTTCCTGCAACAAATCTCAAACCTTTTTTCTTCAAAAGCAATTTATTCGCCTCTATGTAGCTTTCCATTCTTCCAACATCTATCCAGTATCCATTGAAAGAATAGCCATAGAATGGGAGACCATCTTCTATAACTTTTGGAAATATTTCTGCTTCCATCGATGTGAATTTTCCATCTGGAATATAATCAAGTATGCTGTAATCTATGCAATATGCTCCCGCATTTATCAAATTGCTCGGAGCCTCGTGGCGGCGCGGCTTTTCAATGAATTTTTTTATCCTTCCGTTCCTGTCTATGTCGACGACACCAAATTGCTCAACATTCTTTACAGGCCATAACGATATTGTAACCTTCGCCTTCTTTTCCATATGATATTGAATGAATTTTCTTATATTCAGCGACGATATTATATCGCTATTCAGCACCAAAAATGTTCCGTTGATGTAGCGGGCGGCATTCTTAACGGCGCCAGCCGTTCCTAAAGGCTTTGGTTCAGGATTAACAATTGCATTTATTCCATTTTCCTCGAAATATTCCTCGAGCTGCTCCTTTTTATAATTTGCAGCAACTATTATCTCAGTTGCTGGAGGCATTGCCTCTATCAAATAACTTATCATGGGCTTATTCAACAATGGCAACATTGGCTTTGCTCTTGTGTAAGTTAGAGGAGCAAGCCTCGTTCCATAGCCACCAGCGAGTATGATTGCCTGCATGATAAAAGAAAAAGGAAAGAAATAAAATATTTATGGCTTCATTTCATTGTTTGTTTCTTTTATCGCTTCTTCAAGCAGATTCATCGCATTTTCCATTTGCTCACTGTTTATAATCAAAGGAGGAATATATCTTATTGCAGACTCGCCGCATCCCAGCAAAAGCAGCCCTTTCTTGAATGCCCTGTTTATTATCTCATCTCTCGCCTTTGGATATATTTCCTTGCTTTCCTTGTTCTTTACTATTTCCGTAGCCTGCATTAAACCAATGCCACGAGCATCTCCAACTATTTCATAACTTTCTTCCATTTCTTTAAGTCGTTTGCCCATGTACTCGCCCTGCTTTGCGGCGTTTTCTATAAGCCCATTTTGAAGAATATTTAGCGTAGCCAGACTTGCTGCACACGCAACTGGATTTCCTCCAAATGTTGTTGAATGTGCTCCCTTGACACCAAAATCATTGGAAGCAGGATAAATGCATGCTGAAATTGGAATTCCAGATGCCATCGCTTTTGCAGTTGTTATGGCATGGGGCACAACATTGAAATGCTCTATTGCCCACATTTTTCCGGTTCTTCCGAATCCAGCCTGGATTTCATCATCGACAAGCAAAATTCCATGTTCTTCAGCAACCTTTTTCAATTCCTTCAAAAAATTCTTTGGAGGAACTATATATCCCCCTTCTCCCTGTATCGCTTCTACAAATATCGCAGCCACCTCATCGCTGGGCACATAATGGCGAAATGCATAATTTATGTAATCTATTGTTGCTTTAACAAGCTCATCTGGCTCTTCATAGCCGTCGATGCCAAAAGGATTGCGATATGGATTTGGATACGGAACATGAATGACGCCTGGCATCCATGGGAAGAAGCGTTGTTTATGAACTGGCTTACTTGCTGTCAAAGCCAAAGCCCCCATGGTTCTTCCATGAAATGCTCCTATGAATGCAATGAGGAATTTTCTTTTTGTGCTCCATCTTGCCATTTTTATTGCTGCCTCAACAGCTTCAGCCCCACTATTCCCAAAATAAACTTTCTTTTCAAAGTCTCCGGGAGTTATCTCAACGAGCTTTTTTGCAAGCTCTGCCTGCACATCATAATAAAAATCTGTTCCTGCAAAATGCAAAAATTTCTCGGCTTGTCTTTTTATCGCTTCCACAACAGCAGGATGGCTATGTCC
>JAGGWA010000066.1 GCA_021157745.1 Thermoplasmata archaeon | reverse complement strand
GAATGTGATAATGATACCTGTTAAGCATATTCTTCCATTCTTCAAGACGCGGAACAATCAAAAAAATGAGGCCGCCGCCCCTGACAATTCCATAAAGCTTTCCCAAGTCTGCAGGCTGGAATGAATGGTATATGTCCATGATGAGCATATCATATGTTGTTCCGAGCAGCTTATCGCAATCTTTTATATGGTAGCTCTCGACGAATGGCAAATTTTCTTCAATATATGCAACATACGCAACTTTTCCTTCATATTCTTTCAAAAATTCTCTAATGATTTTGTAAGATTGCGTCCTTTCTCCAGATAGAACAATAAGGCGTCGCTCATTATATTTCCTTGCTTCTTCAAGAAGCTCGTTGATATGCTGCATTATTTGCATCTTCATTTATAAAGGAAAAGCTTCATAAGTTTTTCTGAATAACATAAATGTTAAATTCGTTATTCAATTTACACACAATGCGAATAAAATTCGAAGAGCCTGTTGATATTATTGCATCAATATTGTGGACAGTTATTCTTCTTTTCCTTATTGTATTTAATGTTAAAGGAGCAATAAGAATAATTTTTGGATTACCTTTTGTAATATTTATTCCTGGCTATCTATTCATTTTCCTTCTTTTTCCAAGTAACGAAGAAATAGATATAATAGAAAGAATCGCTCTAAGTTTTGGTCTTTCAATAGCGATTGTCCCTTTAGTTGGTTTAATTTTGAATTATACCCCTTGGGGAATAAGACTGGAAAGTGTGGCAACTTCGCTTTCAATTTTGGTTTTTATTTTAGCCACATTTGCTGTTATAAGATGGCATGGGCTCGAGCCTTCAAAAAGATTCATCATTTCTTTTGAAATAAATTTACCAGAAAATAAAGTGGACAAAATTCTTACCATTTCATTGATTTTTGCAATAATTCTTTCATTGATTTTGCTTATTTATGTTATAACCATGCCTCGCGAAGGGGAAAAATTTACAGAATTTTATATTCTTGGGCCATCCGGAAAAGCAGAGGATTATCCGACAAATATATCTTCAAATGAGACTGAAAAAGTGATAATAGGTATAGCCAATCATGAAGGAAAAACGATAAATTATACGGTTGAGATGTGGTTAATAAAATATAACTCTTTTTTGGAATTTGATGGGAAAAATGATTATGCAAAGGCAAATATTACAATTCCATATGTTCCAAAAACAATAGAAGCATGGGTTAAGGCTTCGGAAGATGATAGCGTTTATAGCAAAACATATGAGGTTGAAGATTATAAAAAGTTGGGAGAAGTTTATAATGACAGTGGAAATATTGTTGTAAGGGCAGTAGAAGGAGAAATAGGCTATATCATCGATAAAATCAAAGTTCCAAAAGGATTTAACGGTCCTTTTGTTTTGAGTATATTGAGCAAGGTGGACAACAACACACTGAATGAAAGCGTATGGAAAGCTGAAATATATGAAGGAAAAAAACTGAAGTGGACATATGGCATGAAAGCAAATGAATATGAGAGCGCCAACGTATATCAATACAAGGAAAGTCCAACATGGTTTTTTGATGCCTCAGGCTCATATGAAATAAAAATTTATGTGTATGGAGTCGTTGATCTATACATTGATAAAATATCGATCATAGCAAAGAGAGGAGCTATTGGAAGAAACTGGCCAAATGAAGCTTTAATGGTTTTTGATGGCAAAAAAAATGGTTTACAGATTGGATATTTAACAAAAATGGAAAATGGTAAGCAATCCCATGAATGGTTTAATTCCTATATCCCAAGAGACAAAAAATTTCACCAAGTTGTTGTAACATTTGATAATGGAATAAAAAAATGTTACATCGATGGAGAATTTAAAGAAGCCATAAAAATAGAAGGAGAAATGCTTGAGTGTAGCGGGAAATTAATCATAGGAGGGGATTATTCCTATTTTTTTGGCGGCATTGATGATGTTAGGCTATACAACAGAGCTTTAACAGCAAATGAGATAAAACAAAATTATCTCGGTAATGTAACAATGAAAGG
The DNA here is from genome assembly GCA_021157745.1 of Thermoplasmata archaeon. Taxonomy (GTDB): domain Archaea; phylum Thermoplasmatota; class E2; order UBA202; family JdFR-43; genus JAGGXW01. Next base: position 7,492 of record JAGGWA010000066.1, on the reverse strand, counting down.
TATGATAGCCTGGTGGAGTTTCAACGAAGGTTATGGAAGCATAGCTCATGATAGCGTTGGTAGCTATAATGCCACGCTATATGGCTGTGAATGGGCTATTGATGGTATAGCGGATATGTGGTTTATGGACAAAATAGAAGTAAAACTAAATTCAACAAAGGTAAATATTGAAAAGGAATGGGAGCCACAATGGGAATATGAGTATTCATTCAAAATAAATAAGAAGGGTTTATTCAAACTTGCATTCCTGCTATTTAAAGGAAAAACAGAAAATTTTCAAAAATGGCAGGAATTCGTTGATGAAAAAAGGATTGAGAATGCATATAGAGAATGTCATTTGTGGATCAAGGTGAGATAAAATGGAGATATGCAGGATTGTTATTGGCCTTTTTTTATTCATTCTGCCAGGCTATTTTTTGAGTCTCCTTTTATTCAAAAAAATAAATTTTATAGAAAGAACATTATTTGGATTTGCATCTGGGATATTCATTTTTCCCATTCTTCTAATCATCTTTGCATCTTTCATTAAAGTAACGAGTACTTTATTCTATGCTTTATATTTGATATATCTTGTCTTAACTCTTTTCATTTTTTTGCTTAAAGTAAAAGAAATTGATTTTCATGTACCAAAAGAATTGGTCATAAAAGCAGCCATTCTATCTGCCATACTTGTGTTTGCCTTCTATATGACATTTTTCCCCCATTTGAAATACGACTATTATCTACCATTCCATGCAGATGAATGGGTTCACTGGGGCTTAACGAGAGCTTTCATGGAAAATGGAAGAACATCCTTTGTCAACCCTTTTAATGGAAATGGAAGATTTTTTGATGTTGAACTTGGCTTCCATGTTTTTCTTTCCTCATTCAAATGGCTTTCTGGTGCGGATTTTAGAAGCATTTTTGTTTTAATGCCGTCAATAATCGCAATGTTTGTCTCCATGGCTGCATTCTGTATAGGGGAAAGAAGCAAAATGAAATTTGGTCTGGCAGCTGCTTTCATGACTCCATTTATTCCAACAACAATACGCTATCTTGGCCCATCTTTTTTGGTTCCTGTGGCAACTGGATTGCTTCTGGTTTTATTTTCAATATGGCTCTTGGAGATGGAAGGAAAAGCAAAATATATCCTTTTTTCTCTGATCCTGATTTTTTCAATTTTCATGCATTTGCCCACCGCCGCCGCCCTCGCCGTGGTGGCGATAAGCCATGCAGCCCTTGATATGCTTGATAAAAAATTTAAAGAAGGAGCAATAATAATGGCAATCGTTGTTCTTCCATTTTTAATCATTTACTTCATATCTCCAGATTTTATGCATTATTTGCAGCTTGGCTTGGATGCATTATTTGAAAAGCCAGAAAACACACTCCCAATAATACATTTTTCATTCGATGAGCTAACAAAAATAATATGGGGTTTGTTTTTTATTTCGGTGCCTTTAATTATATTGAAAGGGAAAAGGATCGAGAGAAAAATTCTGTTATCTTTTGTTTTTTTCTTTACAATCTTCTTTTTATACCAGAAATATAAATTTGGGATTCAGATTTTGGGCGATCGTTTCATCCTTTTTACATATTTGGCTGTAACCACACTTGCAGGCTATGGAATTTTTGTTGTAGCAAGATATTCAAAATATGTTTTGAAATATGTTAACATAAAATATAAACATGCTGAGAGAATATTCATGGCAGGAATAATAGCAATTCTTTTGATATTAACTTCAATATATGTTACGCCTGTTCATAAAAATATATCATTTTACAGACCAATAGGGGAAAGAGATTATGAAAATTTTATATGGATAAAGGAGAATATTGGTAAATATAGAAATGAAAACCACTCTTTTGATAGGGCTGCGATTTTCCCTTTTAAGGCAGGCGTGTTTTCTGCTGTTACTGGAATATATACACTTGCATCATCGGGCTGGCCGCGCTATGGAGGTAATTTGATTGATAAAGTTTCAACATTTATGGAGAATGGATGCGTAGATAACGATTTCTTGGAAAAGTATGAAATCAGTGTCATATATGGCATGTGCAAAAATCCATATGCGAAGAAAATACATGATAAAACTTATTTGTTTTATGGTGTACCCCCATCGGCGAACTTTTACACAAATATAAGCACGCCATGTAAGGGGCAGAAAATAGATTTTATAAGCAATTCCACCTCTCCATATTCCAGCATTACAAAAGTTTTATGGGACTTTGGAGACGGAAACACAAGTTTTGGAAGCGCATATGCTTTAAGATTTGATAAAGGAGATGTTATGAAAACGGAAGCAAAAATGAATGGAAGCTTTACTATAGAAATGTGGTTGAATCCTTTCTTCCCGTATGATGATGGCATTACCCACAGATGGTTCTTCTGGGGGGATAAAGATGGCTATGTCTCATGCTTCAAGCATTCGAATGGACGAATCTATTTTGTCGTTAAAGTTACAAAGTGGCGTGCTGCCTATGCAAAAATAAAATATGAGGAAAATAAATGGCATCATTTTGCTGCTTCATACAACAATGGAGTCTTTCATTTATACTGGGATGGAAAATTGATTAAAACTGTTCAGGGCGGTAATATATTGCCTAGCCTCAAGAAAAAACTGATTATAGGGGGAACTTTTGAAGGTTACATGAAGGACATCAGATTATACAACAGAGCTTTAACAGCCGATGAGATAAAACAAAATTATCTTGGCAATGTAACAACGAAAGGCATGATAGCCTGGTGGAGTTTCAACGAAGGTTATGGAAGCATAGCTCATGATAGTGTTGGTAGCTATAATGCCACGCTATATGGCTGCCAGTGGATGCATCATGCAGTGCATTCATATAAAGAGGCAGGAACATATAATGTAACTTTAACTGTATGGAATGAAAAAGGATTGAAAGATGAAATCACAAAAGAAGTGGTTGTAAAAGATTGCTGATTTTATTAAACCTCAATCTCTGCAACAACAGGAGCATGATCAGATGGCTTTGGCTTTGCTCTCATTTCCTTTTCAATGAAGCAATTTTTGAAATTTTTAGCAATTTTATTTGTAGCCCATATGTAATCGATCCTCATGCCAGCATTTCTTTTAAAAGAATTTGCTCTATAATCCCACCATGTGTATTGTTTTGCCTCGCTATTAAATATTCTGAAAATGTCGACGAAGCCAATTTCATACAGCTTTTTCAATGCTTTTCTTTCTCTCTCACTAAATCCTATTGAATACTGCAATATATCTGGAGCATATACGTCCTTATTCTCCATTGCAACATTGAAATCGCCCATGATGATGAGCTCATCATCCATAAAATCTTTCAAGTAATCTGCAAGTTTTTCAATAAATTCTATCTTATATTCATAATATGGGGAGCCAATGTTCCTGCCATGCGGAAAATAGGCATTCAACAATTTTATTCCCTTTATTTCCACCATCAAAATTCTTTTTTGTCCTTTTTCAATCCAATCAAATTCCGTTTTCACAGAATCAATTTCAAATTTCGAAAGAATTGCAACCCCGTTGTATCCTTTTTCTCCTTTATAAACGCAATTGAACCCCATATCATTGAATATTTTCTCAGGAAATTTATCGTCCTCAATTTTCGTTTCCTGCAAAGCTATGATATCGATGCCTTTCAAAAATTCCTTCAAATGCTCCATTCTTGCATTGAGTGAGTTCACGTTCCAGGTGGCGAGAAGCATATCGTTAAAGAGGCAGAATTTTATATTGCTTTTCATATACTCATATGAAACTCGTTGTGGTGGGCGGCTCTGCTGCCGGCATGGCGGCAGCCGCTAAAGCCAAAAGAGTTGGCGAGGCAGAGGTTATAGTTTTTGAGAGAAGCAAATATGTTTCATATGCTCCATGTGGCATTCCGTATTACTTCGAGGGGCTGGTGAAGAGCATCGATTCCCTTGTTTACTATACTGCTGATTATTTCAGGGAAAAGAGGGGTATAGATGTAAGGACGGAGCGAAGCGTTATAGAAATCGACGAAAGCCATGTTGTTGCCATTGATAAAAATGGAAGAGAGGAGAGGGAAGAGTATGATAAGCTCATACTTGCGACGGGAGGAAAAGCATTCAGGCCAAATATAGAGGGAATAGATTTGGATGGCATACATACAATAAGACTGCTTGAAGATGGTGAAAAGTTGTATAACGAGGCAAAAAAAGCAGAAAAAGTGGGAATAGTTGGCGCTGGATATATTGGAATAGAGATGGCTGAAGCATTCATAAAAATGGGGAAAAGGGTTTCTGTTTTTGAAATGATGCCACATGTTATGCCAAGCATGGATGAAGAGATGGCGAGGATAATAGAAAATGAGATGATATCGAAAGGTGTGGACTTGCATTTGAACGAGCCTGTCATCGCTTTCCATGGGAAAGATAGGGTGGAAAAAATTATTACTGAAAAAGGAGAATACAACGTTGACACAGTTCTTCTTTCGATTGGTGTAAAGCCAAATGTTGATTTCGCAAAAAAACTCGGACTTAAGCTTGGAAAAACGGGGGCAATAAAAACAAACGAATACATGGAAAGTAGCAAGCCAGGCATATATGCTGCTGGAGACAATGTTGAAACGAAAAATATTGTCACGGGAAAAGAAACCTATGCGCCGCTGGCGCCAGCAGCCAATAAAATGGGGCGGGTGGCTGGAGAAAATGCTGTTGCTGGCAATCGAAGAACATTTCCAGGCGTTGTCGGCACAGCTATAACAAAATTTTTTGATTTGCATATTGGTAAAACGGGCCTTTCATTGAAAGAAGCTGGCGATGATGGAGTTGCAGCAGATATAGAGCATGGAACAAGAAGCCATTATTATCCTGGCAATAAAAAAATAAATGTGAGGCTTGTTGCAAGCAAAGACAGCCATCACATCATCGGAGGGCAAATCGTTGGCAGAGAAGGAGTTGTTGGAAGGATAAATACTCTGGCGGCGGTGATTACAGCAAAAATGAAGGCTGAAGAGCTTGCAATGCTTGATATGGCATATGCTCCACCTTTCGCTCCAGTATGGGATGCATTGATAGTTGCAGCAAACGTAATACAGAGGAAGCTATAATGATTATGTTTTAGACGGCAAGACTAACTATTTTTCCACCATCATATTAAGGCGAAATTAATATATATCTGTTTACCTATTCTATTTAGGTGAATAAAAATGAGAAGGGAGGCTAAGTTTGTGATTGCTGTTGCTATGGCGGCAACATTGCTACTTCCAGCTTTGATGCCCGCTGAAGGAATATCTCCAGCAGATAACAAGGAAGTTAAAATAAAAGTGGCTTCAATATCTCCGATGGGTGGGAAAGTTCAAGAGAAGAGCATAAAATTGAGCGACGCCAAAAAATTAGTAAATGAGATTCAAGCCGCTCAAGAAGCTTTTAAAATAGTGATGGATCCAAATTCAAATGAGACAGAAAAAACATGGGCTCAGGAAATAGTCGAAAGATTGTTGAAAGAACTTGCAGAACTCGGATTGATACCTGCAGGTTTTGTGTTCCATTTGCCACAATTCCTTTCGCCAAAATTTGCTTTCCTATTTCCAGTAATCAGTGTTGGAAGCGGATTCTCATACATACCACTGTATCCTGGTGAGGCTTTCATTGGTTTCATGCTACGTCCAATATTCCTGCAATACTTCCTATTCGGCTACACTGCATCTGTGAACTTCCATTTGATCCCACCACGTTTGGAATATTGGGACATGGTTGGAACACAGACAGCAATGATACTTGGTTTCGTTGGAATATACATTGATTTCGGCAAAATTGGCTATGGAATACCAAATATGCAGTTCCTGCTTGGAGAAAGTCTGTTTGTGACTGGCATAGACTGGTTATAAACTCTTCCCTATTTTATTTAATTTTTGTTTCATTTTTGACCGAGAATATTTAAATTGTTCTTTGCTATCTATATATACTATGACTTGGAAAGATTTATTTATGCTTGTTAGACCATTCACGCTTATCGCTCCCGCCATTGCTATCATATTTGGTGTTATATTTCAACTCTCTTACTATAATGAGCTCTATCTTTTCTGGAGCCATATTGGAATAATACTGCTCGCCGCCATCTCACTCGCAGGCGCACAGGCTGTTGGCCAAATAATAAATCAGGTTGAAGATGTTGAAATAGACAAAGCAAATGGAAAAGATTACCGACCAATAGCGAGTGGAAGGGTTAGTATTGGAGAGGCACAAATGATAGCATGGGCAATTTCAGCTTTTTCAATAATAACAAGTTTCGCAATAAATGCGGTATATGGAATATTCATAACAACCTTCCTCATGTTTGGCGTGCTTTACAACATAGAGCCATTCAGATTCAAAAAAAGACTCTGGATCAACACAACAAGCTTGGCTATATCCCGAGGCCTGCTTCCTTTGCCTGCTGCCTGGAGCATTTTTGGAAGCGCCAGCGATGCTCTGCCATGGTTGATTGGCAGTATAATGGCTTTATGGGTTCTTGCCTGGCAGAATACAAAGGATATAAATGATGCTGAAGGCGATAAAAAGTATGGTGTTATAACTCCCGTGGTATATCATGGAATAAAAAAGCTAAGTTACATAATTGCAATACTTTCTTTCATAAGCTTTTTCCTCCTATTCATCTATATAAAAGCAAATTTAATTTCAAAAGAGCTTTCAAGCCTTTTCCTTCTTATGATACCAACGTTCTGGATGCTTTACAAGTTATTTAGAAAAGACTTTGGAATTGCTGGAGTTGAAAACAACGATTTATGGGCAGCTTATTATTTAACGCTCGCAGGCTTTTACATAATAGCAGCAGCAACATATCTTGTAAAGCCATACATAACTCTTTTCAGCTAAGTTCCTTCTCCATGTAAATTCCATTATCCCTGTAGCCCAATTTACGATAATATTCTTTTGCCCCAACACCGCTCAAAACAAGAAGCTTTTCTTTTTTGAAACGGATTGCAATGTTCTCTGCCTCTTCCATCAAAGCCTTTCCCAAGCCACGATGCTGCCATTCATATTTTGGTTTTTCTCCTATTTTAACAACTGGGCCATGAACTTTAAGCTCTCTAACAATTGCCACTTTTCCCTGAGCCTCCATTCTATGCGGTTTATATGGTATTCTCAGTCTGCAGTAGGCGGCGATGGCATCATTTTCAAAATCTTCAAATGAAATGAATATTTCTCTTCCGCTGCTTGCCAGATATTCCCTCCTCACCATTTCAAGCTCGCCAGCTCTCAATCCTTCTTTATACCATCTATGTCCAATTTCTCTACACCTAATGCATCTGCATTTCAAACCCTTTTCCTTCATTCTTTCTTCAACAAGCTGGCGCAAATTGCTTTTCTTTACTCCCGCTTCGATTAAATTCGAAGGTATGTCTCTTTCTATTCTCTGAATACGAACCCATTCTGGAACATATTTTTTCATCTCCGCTATTAATTCTATCGCTTCCTCTTCATCCAATGGTTTGTATTCTCCTCTTTTCCACATTTCATATAGTATGGATGGCTTAACCACGAGCG
>JAGGWA010000125.1 GCA_021157745.1 Thermoplasmata archaeon | reverse complement strand
TGGCAGGTTAATTTGCTCTTCAAGGGAGATGCAACAAAATTTGATGAAAATGGCTTTTATGCCACCCTGCTTGACTTGCACAGACGCGGCATCATAGAAATTGAGCATAGCAACGATGACCTGCGTATAAAAATATTGAAAGAACATGGCGATGATGAATATGAAGACAGGGTCATCAAATTTTTAAGAAAATATGCTATAGATGACACATTCTCAGCCAAAGAATTCAGGGAGATGATAGATGGAATAGATAGTGTTGGAGAAATAACTTTGATAAGAGATGATTTGAACAAATTGCATAAGGTTAAGGATGCAAAGGAATTCATTGTGAATGGCAGGGCTTTCATGGCTCTCTTTCTTATAGCTGCAATAGCATTATTCTTCATTTCTCTCTTCCTTTACATTTCATATTTCGATTCATATCCTGTTATTTTCTCTGCTCTTTCATTTTCCTTCTTCTTTATGCTTCAATTTGGCATCGCTACAGCAGCGCCGTCAACACTTTTCGGACACTGGAAAAAGGATTATTACAAAGAAAAGCTTGAGTGGGATGCATTCAAAAAATTCTTGTTAGATATGGCTCAACTTAAAAAATACGAAAGTCAAGACATTTCAATATGGAAGGAATGGCTTGTTTATGCAACGGCTCTGGGCATTGGAAAGAAGGTTGCAAAGGAATTTAAAAAGCTGAACATAGAGCTGCCAGAAACAGATTATGTCCCATACACATATATTTACTTCGCCTCCATACACTCCTCAGTTAATAGAAAATATGCATCGCTAACAGGAGGGAGCGGCGGTGGAGGCGGTGGATTTGGAGGCGGAGGCGGATTTGGAGGCGGTGGAGCAGGAGGGAGATGATTTTTAAACACTGATGCATAACCTTTTATGGATGTTGCCATAACAGGAGCAGCTGGGTACTTTGGAAGAAAATTGATTGCCTTGATGGAAAAAGATGAATTTTATGACAGAGTTGTGGGAATTTCAAGAAGGCAATGGAACCACGGCTTCACAAAGCTTGAGTATCATAGAATGGATGTTAGAGATGAGGGCATAAAAAAATTGTTTGAGGGCGTTGATGCTATAATACATCTCGCTTTCGTTGTTTCTCCAACGCATGATAAAAAAGAAATGTATGATATCGATGTCAATGGAACGAGGAATGTCATTGAAGCTGGGATAGAGGCGGGTGTAAAAAAATTCATTATAACGAGCAGCACAATGGTTTATGGAGCATGGGAAGACAATCCAGAGTGGCTCACTGAAGATAGCCCAAAAAGAGGGCATCCCACATACTATTACAACAAGCATAAGATTATGGTTGAAGAAGTTGCAGAGGAATTGCTTGATGAAAAAAATCTTGTTATTTTAAGGCCATGTCTTGTTGTTGGCCCAAGTGTGAGTCATTTCTACGTTGATTTACTCAAAATGCCTGTTTTGCCTCTCGTAGATGGAAGAAATCCGAGGATGCAATTTGTTCATGAAGATGATGTTGCCAGAGCGTATGATTTGGCTTTGAAAAAGGATGCAAGAGGGGTGTATAACATAGTCGGAGAAAGCGTTGTTAGATGGAAGGAAATAATAGATATGGCTGGCAAAAAAGCAGTGAGAATGCCTCGCTGGTTAATCAGAAATTTGTTAAAGATTGCGTGGTGGCTTCATGCAACGAAATTTCCTCCAGAAATTTTGGATTTCGTAACATATGAATGGGTTGCAAGCGGAGAAAAAGCAAAAAGAGATCTTGGCTTTGAGCCAGAGCATAGTAGCATGGAAGCAATTCTATCATACCTCCAATATCGCAATTCTTTTTAACACGCGCTGTTTTAACCAATATGAAAAAGGTTGTGCTCGCCATCATCACAATCATCCTTCTATTCCCTTCTCTGAATTATGGAAAAAGCGATGACATAGTATACAAAAGAATAGCTGTATATCCATCAATAGTTCCTGCTGTTAAAGTTCTCGAGACATCTTTGAAATATGGATGGCATGCAAACGGAAAAACCTATGTTTTTCTCGTTAATGAGATAAGCCAGAAGGACATATTGCTTGGAAAGCTTCGTAACTACGATGCTCTCGTTATAGGAGCGAGCGGGCGACAATATCTCTATGGCATGGATAAACTATGGAAAGAAATGGTGAGGCAGTTTATAGCGAGCGGAGGAGGATATCTCGGAATATGCGGTGGCGCCAATGAGGCAAGTATGGGATATGAAAAGCCAAGTAATGCAATGGATTATTTGATAAACAAGGCTGTTTTGAGGATTGCAAATGTGTATATAAATGATGATCAGGATCAGGAGTGGCAGTATTTGTATAAGACAGCAGGCATCGAAGGCGGCGTGCCCATAGAATGCAGGCTTTTGCGCCATCCAATATTTGAAGCATATCCTAACAACACTCGCATTATCAGATATGAAGGTGGCCCTGGAATGTATCCTGCAAATGCTAATGATAAGCTACTCGGCGAGATTGAGCCGATAGCGATATACAACGAGGAGCCCAGCGAGAAGGCGCCATTGCATCATTGGTATAAAAAATGGGGAAAATGGTATATGGATGGGAATATAACAACTGATATAAAAGGGCAGTATGCTGGAATAGCCACAACCTATGGAAAAGGTCGCATCGTGCTATTTGGACCACATCCAGAAGAAATAACGATGATTGGAGGGCATGTTGAAGAATTTCCGGGAAGGAGTAAATACACATTGTTCAGAGAAAAATACCTCTATAGATGGACAGGAGGAAACTACACATCATGGGGATACAACTGGTGGATAATAAGGCGGAGCATGGCATGGATTTGCGGTATAGATGACATGCCTTCTATTAACGATGTTGTTACGATATTCAGAGTGCCAAACAATTTCATGCATATGCTATACATAGATGGAAGAATGATAATGCCCGTTCCGCAAAACATTGTTATAGGAAGCCTCGTTATTCAAGCTTTTGTTTCCAATGCCGAGCATGTTTCATTTTATGTTGATGGGAAGCTCGTTAAAGATGTTTCTTCCCCGCCATACACATGGAAGGCGAATCTTAAAGGAAAGCATGAAATAATGATAAAAGCTTTCGATGGCAATTCCTTTGCCTACGATGAAATAGAAGCATATTTTATATGAAAAAATTTTTATATACAACGCTTCCCCCGTTCGTTTTTTATATAATGCCAGATATAAAATTGTGGAGAAGGTTGGTGTAGCGAATTTACCATTGCATCCTGGGAGGGCTCCAGCATGGCTTTACAAAAGAATGGTCAGGCTTGGAGGAGCGATAGCAGGCGTTATCATAGAAGAATATGGAGAGGAAAAGCTATTGCAACTCCTTTCCAATCCATACTGGTTTCAAAGCTTAGCATGCGTGCTCGGCTACGACTGGCACAGCTCTGGAACAACCACTGTAACGACAGCAGCTCTCAAGGAAGCTTTGGAGCAATATGGGATAATGGCGGCGGGCGGCAAGGGAATGGCGGGGAAAACGCTAAATGAAATAGAGGAGAAAGCTTTGAAGATAGATGCTCCTGTGGAGAAAATAAAGTATGCGAGCAGGATGGCAGCCAAAGTTGATAATGCGGCCCTGCAGGATGGCTATTCTCTGTATCATCATACCATATTTTTTGATGAGCATGGGCATTGGATCGTCATACAGCAGGGGATGAATACTCGCAACAGATATGCTCGTCGTTACCACTGGATATGGAAAGCCAAAAGCTTTGTTGATGAGCCTCATGCTGGAATAATTGGAAAGAAAGGAAAAGCGTTGAATATGGTGGCAATGGAGAGCAAGGATGCGAGGAAGGCGAGTGTAGATGTTGTAAAAGAAAAGCCTGAGAAGATTGAAAGGCATATAAAAGCTCTCAATATGCTCAAGCCGAAGCAGGCAACGCTTGATAATAAAATTTTGATGCTGAGCATGCCACGCCGAATAAACTGGGATGCTTTAAGGGAAGCATATGAAATCCAGCCTTCCAATTATGAAGAAATGCTTGCAATAAAAGGAATTGGAGCAGCTACAATAAGAGCTTTAGCATATATATCCGAGTTAGTATATGGAAGCCAGCTGTCGTGGCGAGATCCTGTAAAGTTCTCTTTTGCTGTTGGAGGAAAAGATGGCGTGCCATATCCTGTCAACAGAAAAGCAATGGACGAAGCAACAACGATACTTCAAACAACCATTGAAGAAGCTAAAATTGGAAAAAAGGAAAAAATGAAAGCGTTGAAGAGACTCCGCAACTTTATTCCAAATCCATAGAAAAATTTTTTAATGTTTCTGCAACACCACTCGTAAAAATTATCTCATCTGGCTCAGCATAATTTTTACGCATCGCCTAAATTGAAATCGATAAATTTATATTTCATGGTAATATAATCAAACATGGCAAAGAAGCAGAAGACTGGCTTTCAGTCTGCAGCAGGTTTAATAAGATATTTTGAAGAGGAAAAGACTGGATTCAAAATAGATCCCATTGTTATAGTTGTCCTCACCATATTGACTGTCTCGATTGTTGCCATAGCTCATTTGTTGTGGCCAATGTAAAAAATGAAGAAACCCAAACGGCATTTAATCACGGCATTTATCCTTCTTGTCGTTGCCATTTTGATTTATATAATTAAAATTATAGACTGGAAGACCGAGGTGCTTCTTCTCATCCTCATATTTCCGTATCTCTCATTTTCCATAATCTTCTCAAATATCAAAATGCCAAAGAAAAAGAATGCTATAGATGTTATGAGGAGAAGATATTCTATATAAAAGAAAGGAAAATATGAGCAAATGCAACCAGAAGCAAAATAAGCAATATAACAAATAAAATTTTGAGTGCAAATTTTATTATTTTCCATCCCAATATTACGATTATTGCTATTGCAATTATGGCCCATAATGGAAGACCTATATGAAGAAACATAAAGTTAAAAGCAATCGAGATATTTATACTCTTAGGAAAAATTTCAATTTTTCTGGAATGTCAACCTTTCCTTCCTTCATTTTTTCTATCCCTTCCTCACATGCCTTCAACAAAGCATCAAAATATTTTTTTCCTTTTTCCTTCGATGCTTTTGAAGGACTGCCAATATATGCATTTATTGCTCCAATTTTATCAAATCTTTTTAATGCATCTTTCATTCCTATTTTTATCTTGACGGGCTCCACAGATTTGTAATCTTTAACCAGATCCGGAAAAAGATATAACAATATGGATGTTTCCTTTTCATCTGCATGTATTTCTTCTTCCACATCATCAAAAATTTTTTTGTTGAAATATGCTGCTGATATTGGTTCAGAAGCAATCACGCCATACCTTTTCCCTTTAAAAATGGCTTTATATATTGCTCTTAAATGAAATAAATCCATGTGGAAATTGCATATCACGAGATATTTAAAGCCATGTTTTCCCATTGCTTTCATTATAGCAACCAACGATTTTTTTACAATGCTTGATGAAAAAGATATTGTTCCAGCGAAATTTTCTAAATAGTGGCATTTGGTGTAATACAAAGGAGGTAATGAAATTCCATCGAATTTTTCAACCATTTTTTCCTCTATCTTTTTGGCTATCAAAAAATCTGTTGAAACTGGCAGATGTGGGCCATGAGCTTCGATGCTTCCCACAGTTATAAAAAAAATTGTTTCTCGGTCCAAAGCTTCTATTTCCTTCCAGCTCATTTTAGCAAACTCCATATGCCTATATACAACTTTATAAATGGTTTTTGCTATTATGTTGATGAATGTCCTGCTTGGAATAGGAAATGAAATGAATGGTGACGATGCCATTGGCATATGGGTTGCCCGTAACTTCCGCCACAAAAACTGGCTCGCCATCGATTGTGCAACTGTGCCTGAAAATTACATAGGAGAGATCGTCAGACAGCATCCTGAGAAAATTGTTATGGTGGATGCAGCCCAAATGAATTTGAAGCCGGGAGAGATAAGAATAATACCAAAGGAAAAGATAAGCAAGGCAACTTTTTCAACGCACACAATCCCATTGTCGTTGTTCATGGATCATCTGAGGGAGCTAACAAAATCAAAAATATATCTCATAGGGATACAGCCCAAGGTTTTGTATGGAAAAATGAGCAATGAAGTAAAAAAAGCTGGAGAGAGAGTCATACAACATATAAAAAATGATGAAATAGAAAAAATAAAGGTGCTTGAGTAAAAATTTTATTGAAAAAAAGCATTACATTTTATGAAGGTTCTTGTTATAGGGGGAGGAGCCCGAGAGCATGCAATCGTTTTTGCCCTCAAAAAAGGAGGCGCCAAAATTTATTCCATCATGAAAAATGAAAATCCAGGCATAAAAAGAGCATCGGAAGAATTTCTCATTCATAATGAAAACGATGCAGAAAAAATAGCAGATTACGCTCACAGGAAAAATATAGAATTGGCAATCATCGGGCCTGAGGCGCCCGAGCAGCATGGCGTCGCCAACGCTTTGCTTGAAAAAGGCATTAAAGTTGCGTCTCCAACGAAAGAAGCTGCTGAAATAGAAACAAATAAGGAGTTTATGAGATGGCTCATGAAGAAATACAGGATTAAAGGGAGCGTTAAAAGCAAGGCTTTCGACGATGTGAGCATGGCTAAGGAATTCATAGAGATGCTTGGCGGGGAAGTTGCTATAAAGCCAATCGGTTTGACAGGTGGAAAAGGGGTTAAGGTGGCAGGAGACCATTTCAATAGCATAGAAGAAGCTGTTGAATATGCCAAAGAGGTCATTGAAAAAGGAATAGGTGGCATGCATCGTGTTTTGATAGAGGAAAAAGTTGTTGGCGAGGAGTTCACATTGCAGGCTTTTTGTGATGGCCAAGCCATATATCCAATGCCAGCTGTGCAGGATCACAAAAGATTGCTGCCAGATGATAAAGGACCCAACACTGGAGGGATGGGCTCATATTCTCATAAATCAGGCATACTTCCTTTCATGAGCATGGACGATTATGAAATTGCAACAAACATACTTCAAAAAATTGTGGATGCTCTGAGAAATGAAGGAAGGGAATATAGAGGCGTAATATATGGACAATTCATGCTCACTGCAGATGGACCGAAAGTCATTGAAATAAATGCAAGGTTTGGAGATCCCGAAGCCATGAACGTGCTACCATTGCTGAAAAACAATTTTGTTGAAATATGCGATGCTATGGCGAATGGCGATTTAACAAATAGCTGTATTGATTTCGAGGCCAAAAGCACAGTCTGCAAGTATGTTGTTCCATCTGGCTATGGAATAGAGCCAAAAGAAGGAATCGAAATAAAGGTTGATGAGGATGCAATAAAAAAGGAAAATGCTCTGCTGTTTTATGCTTCAGTAAATGAAAAAGACGGAAAGATATACACAACTCGCTCTCGTAGCCTTGCAGTGGTTGGAATAGCAGATGAAATAGAGGATGCTGAAAAAATATGTGAGGCTGGACTAAAACATGTTAAGGGAGAGGTTTTTATAAGGCATGATATTGGTAAAAAGGAGTTGATAGAGAAGAGGATAAAACACATGAAGATGTTGAGGGGAGAATGATATACATATTTCTTGTTGGAACAGCTGGCTCAGGGAAGACAACACTTGCCAACGCTTTCAATGAATGGTGCCATCGCATGAGTTATGATTCAATAGTGGTTAATCTTGATCCAGGTGTTACAAAACTTCCATATTCTCCTGAAATAGATGTTAGAGAATGGATTTCATTGCAGGAATTGAT
>JAGGWA010000176.1 GCA_021157745.1 Thermoplasmata archaeon | reverse complement strand
TCAAAATATGTGACAAATGTTACCGAGGATATAATATATACAATTCATTTTGAAAATCTGGAAAATGCAACAGCACCTGCTTATGATATCAGGGTTGTGGCTCCACTCGATGAAAACATAAATGCAAGCAGCATAAAGCTGATTTCATCAAGTCATCCTGAAAAATTGAAATATTTCAATGTTTCAGATGGCATGGTGGAGATCGTTTTTAAGAACATAACTCTTCCACCAAATAAGGAGCCGCCTGAGGGCGAGGGATGGGTTAGTTTTAAGGCAAATCTGAAAAATGATGTTAAGGCTGGAGATGAAATAAAAGAAAAGGCAGAGGTTTATTTTGACTATAATCCGCCTGTGGAAACAAATGAAGTTGTTTTAATGTTCGATGCCACTCCACCATCAACAGAGGCAAAGGCTCATTTCAAAGATGGAAAGATATATGTTACAGCAACAGGAAGTGATGAAGGGAGTGGCATAAATTATACCACCATAACAGTTTTTGAGAAGGGAAGCAGAAAATTCAGGCATGTCACAGTTCCATTAAATGAAAGCGTTGCTTTTGATACATCAGCAGGAAAAACGTACTATATCTATTCAAATGGAATTGACAATGCTGGCAACATAGAGATCAAGGGAGTTGCCGACACCGTTATAACAACGCCATCATCCATGTTGCCATACCTCATAATAGCAATAATAATTGCAGCAATTATTGCAATAGCAATTGTAATGGCAAGAAGGAAAGAATAATCCCCAATATCAACATCTGCGAAAGATTTAATAATTGGATGCCTATTTTGGGTAAAATGTTGAACGATCCTTTAGCAAATGCATTGGTAGCGATAAAGAACGCAGAGCGCGTTGGCAAACGGGAGTGTATAATAAAGCCAGCTTCAAAGCTAATTGGTAGGGTGCTTAAGCTTATGCAGGACTATGGATATATAGAAGTATTTGAATGGATAGATGACGGAAAAGCTGGCATGTTCAAAGTAATTTTGAAAGGAAACATAAATGATTGCAATGTTATTAAGCCACGTTATTCCATAAAGAAAAATGAGTTTGAAAAGTGGGAATCTCGTTACCTTCCAGCAGAAAATTTTGGCATTCTCATACTCTCAACAAATAAAGGAATAATTTCGCAATATGAAGCTAAAAAGGAAGGAATAGGAGGTAGGCTTCTAGGATATGTTTATTAAGGTGGAGAAATGAGAACACCATTGGAAGTTAGGGAAATTGAAATACCTGAAGGCGTCAAGGCAAGTGTTGAAAACGGAGTCGTAACCATAGAAGGGCCAAAAGGAAAGCTCCAACGACAGCTGTATCATCCGAAAATAGAGATCAAAAAGGAGGATAACAAAATTATCGTTAAGGCAGAGCTTGCAAGAAGGAAGGAAAAGGCTTTAGTGGGAACTTTTGCGGGACATATAAAAAATATGATAAAAGGAGTAACGGAAGGCTTTGTTTATAAAATGAAGATTGTTTATTCTCACTTTCCTATAAAAGCAAGCGTTAAAGGAAATGAATTCATAATAGAGAATTTCCTTGGAGAGAAATCGGCCAGGAAAGCTAAGCTATTTGGAAATGTTAAGGTTACGATCAAAGGAAGCGATGTCATCATAGAGGGAATAAATCGTGAAGAGGTTGGACAGACAGCAGCGAATATTGAAGCGGCAACAAAAGTTAAAGATAAAGATGTGAGGGTATTTCAGGATGGAATATATATCGTGAGCAAGGGTGAATGAAATGGAAGAGGAATTGAATCAGGAAAAGCAGGAGCAGCAGGAGAAGCAGACAAGACAAAAAATAAAGCCAGTGATAGATGATGAAATCCGCCGCCTAATGGAAGAAAGAAAGAAAAAGCCATGGTTCAGGAGGCAGCAATGGTGGCAATATGCAAAGTTACGTCGTAAATCATGGAGGCGACCTCGCGGTGTGCATTCGAAAATGCGCCGCCACTATGGTTATCGTCCTCCTGTTGTTAGGATAGGCTATTCTTCGCCTCGCAAAGTAAGGGGATTGCATCCCTCAGGCTTTAGAGAAGTTTTAGTTTATAATGCATCCCAGCTCGACGGTATAGATTCAAGTAGAGAAGCCATAAGAATTGCCCATGGTGTTGGAAGGAAAAAGAGAATGGAGATAATTGAAAAGGCTGATGAGCTCGGAATAAGAGTATTGAACAGGGTGTTATGATGGATTTGAGAATGCAACGCAGGTTGGCAGCACAGCTGCTGAAATGCGGTGAAAATCGCGTATACATGGATCCAGAGAATATAGAAGAGATAGCGAAAGCTGTAACAAGGAGAGATGTTGAGAATTTGATAAAACAGGGCTTGATAAAGGCAAGAAAAAAGAGAGGGAATTCAAGGGGAAGAATAAGAAAGAAGATGGCACAGAAGGCAAAAGGGCGCCGCAGGGGGCATGGCTCAAGAAAAGGAAAAGCAACAGCAAGATTGCCCCGCAAAAGAAGATGGATTCAGACTATTCGCCCTATAAGAGCTTACTTGCGTGAGCTGAGGGAAAAAGGATTAATAGATAGACATACATACAGGCGTTATTATTTGCGCGCCAAAGGAGGGCAATTTAAGAGTAAAGCGCATCTCAGGCTTCATATGGAAATGGAAGGAGTGTTGAAGAATGAAAATGTTTAGGAGAAGAAAGGAAGGAAAAACAAATTACAGGAAAAGGCTCGCCTTGCTCAAATCAAAGAAGCCCAGAATAGTTGTTAGAAAATCGAATAAATATATGCGGGTCCAATTTGCTTTATATGAGCCGGATGGAGATAGAATCGTCGCATCCAGCATATCAAGTGAGCTGAAAAAATATGGATGGAATCATAGCTTTTCTAACACACCTTCTGCTTACCTAACAGGATTCATTGCAGGAAAAAAAGCTATGGCAAAGGGAATAAATGAGGGTATACTCGATATTGGCTTACATGCTCCAAGGAAAGGAGCAAGAGTTTTCGCTGCTCTGAAAGGAGTTGCAGATGCTGGAATAGATGTTCCATATAGTGATGATGTTGTTCCATCTGAGGATCGTCTTTATGGAAAGCATATTGATGAAAGCTTGGCAAGTAAAGTTGAAGAAGTAAAGAAAAAGATAGAGGAAGAATATGGCTGAAGAATGGATTCCAAAAACAAGGCTGGGTAAGCTCGTTGCCAAAGGGGAAATAATGAGTATGAGCGACGCGTTGAAAACTGGCTATCCTTTGAAGGAGGTAGAGATAGTTGATACACTGCTTCCAGAAATGGAGGATCAAGTGCTGGATGTAAACATGGTGCAGCGTATGACAGACTCTGGCAGAAGAACAAAGTTTAGAGTTGTGGTGGCTGTAGGCAATAAAGATGGATTCGTTGGCATAGGGGTTGCAAAAGATAAAGAAGTTGGTATGGCAATAAGAAAAGCTGTTGATAATGCTAAGCTTAATATTATTGAAGTAAAACGAGGCTGCGGCTCATGGGAATGCGGCTGCGGCATGCCCCATAGCTTGCCATTTAAAGTGGAAGGTAAAAGCGGAAGTGTTCGTGTTATTCTTAAGCCAGCGCCTCGAGGCGTTGGTCTGGCTGTAGGGAATGTTGCGAAAGTTGTTCTTGGCTTGGCTGGAATTAAAGATGTATGGGGAATTACTAAGGGGGAAACAAGAACAACGATAAACTATGCTAAGGCTGTTTACAATGCTTTGAAGAATACCGCCATATATAAGCCGCCTGAAGAAATGAGGGCTCGCATAGGAGGATCATGATGTATGCAGTGGTTAGGATAAGAGGGACAATAGGAGCAAGACGAGACATAAGAGATACGCTTAAAATGCTAAATTTGCATCGCATCAACAGCTGTACGATCATTCCAGAGACAGCAAGTTACAAAGGAATGCTTCAAAAAGTCAAGGATTACGTTACATGGGGAGAAGTGGATGATGAAACTCTTGCAATGCTTTTGAAAAGAAATGGGGTTGAGAATGTTGAGGAAGCAATAAAAAAGCTGAAGGAAGGGGAGAAATTAAAAAATATAACAAATCCTTGTATTCGTTTGCATCCTCCTCGTAAGGGTTACAAGAGCATAAAAAAGCCATTTCATATGGGGGGTTCAGCAGGATATAGAGGCGATGCAATAAATGAAT
>JAGGWA010000007.1 GCA_021157745.1 Thermoplasmata archaeon | reverse complement strand
GCTGAATTCCCTGGTGAGGGAATAGTAAAAAGATAGTATGGAAGGTTAAGATAATACCTATGAGTGAATGAAACCATTGGTATGTTCTCTGTTTCTGAACCATTGGATCCAAGTTCATAGAATACCTATGAGGGATTGAAACTTGGATATGGAAGAATTGACAGACAAGGCAGAATCAGTTCATAGAATACCTATGAGGGATTGAAACTGTTCCGAATTTTTGGTAAACGCTAAGCATGTCATAGTTCATAGAATACCTATGAGGGATTGAAACTCAAGATGACTTAAACAATTTTGATGGCGTGGTAATGTTCATAGAATACCTATGAGGGATTGAAACTACTGTCCAGCTCTTCGCCATGTGCTGCCATAAATATGTTCATAGAATACCTATGAGGGATTGAAACTTTTTTCATTTTCAAGCTCTTTGAGTGCATTCTGCAAGTTCATAGAATACCTATGAGGGATTGAAACAGCAATCTATCCAATCAATCTCTTTCTTTTTGTTCAGTTCATAGAATACCTATGAGGGATTGAAACCCCTAATTTCTGTGAATTTCTCTAATGCTTCAATTAGTTCATAGAATACCTATGAGGGATTGAAACGGGAGAGAGATGAGATAGAGGAAATAGAAAGGAGACGTTCATAGAATACCTATGAGGGATTGAAACTTGCTTTTGTGTATATTTGGTGAGAAACATAAAAACGATACCGATACAAAAACATTTTAAATAAAAAAACATTATTTGAAAGATGTTGCAGGGAAAGATAAAGGCTGATTTTATAAAGACGCTCGTCGATGCTACAGCAATTCTGGTAGATGAGGCAAAGTTTAAATTTGATGGCGATGGCATGTATGGAAGAATGGTTGATCCCGCTCATGTAGGTATGATAGATTTTAAGATGAAAAAAGAGGCTTTTGATGAGTATGAATGTAAGGAAGAGGCAGAAATTGGTGTGGAGCTGGAAAAATTGAAGAGTATATTGCGGCTTGCTGCTGGCGAGGACATCGTTGAGCTTATTTATAAAAAGGATGAAGGTCGCCTCAATGTAAAAATAGGTAATTTAACAAGAAAAATTGGCTTACTCGATACATCAGAAATGCCAGATACGAAGATTCCATCTCTTGAACTTCCAGCAGAAATAGTCATTTCCACAGGCGAGTTATATCAGGCAATCAGGGCGGCGGAAGCGGTAGCCGATCATGTTATTCTCATGGCGGATAGCGAGTCATTTCAGATTGCGGCGCAGGGCGACACAGATAGCGTTGAAATGAGGCTGGAAAAAGACCAATTGTATTCATTAAAATGCAATGAGCAGGTGAAAAGCATGTTTCCTCTTGATTATCTTTCAGACATGGTGAAGGTTGCGAAAGGAAAGAGCGAGGAAATTACAATAAATCTGGGAATGAATTATCCTGTAAAGCTTGCATTTGATGTTGCCGGAGGATATATCAAAATAATGTATCTGCTTGCTCCAAGAATAGAGGAATAACCTCCATTATTCTATTTTTATTTCCAGATTTGTTCTTGCTGGAATTGTTGCTCTAACATATATTTCTTTCTCCTCGCCCCTACACCTTTCCATCACGATTTCTCCATTTTGAACGGAATAGCTTTTATTCTCCGCATCGAATGATACCTGCACTTTTATATCCATATCAAGAGAGTTTTCTATCCTTGCATTGTATTTTCCGATGCTATAGTTTATATGATAGGATGGAATTGAAAATTTTGGAGCTTTATAGTTATACGAGGCTATGCTCCAGTTCCTTACCTCTATCAAACGATAACCCCAGTATGCATCATTGCTGCTCAAACTGCTTGCAACAGTCGTTGTTGTTATGAAAATCGTTTCGTTTACCTTTCCAACATCGTCATAATGAACATGTCCATCGAGCACTGCATCCACACCATTTTCCCATATTATATGCAATAAATTCTCTCTGTTGTAATAGGGATTATGAAGAAGGGAATCATTGCTTGTCTCCCATAAAGGATTGTGATGCAATGCCAGCACTTTAAGCCTTGCATCACTCTGCTTCAAATCATTTTCAATCCATTTCAATTGCTCATCTGAAATATATCCCCCCCAGTTTATTGCAGCATAGGATAACGCAAATCTGCTTTTATAAGGCCAGTCGTATGAGTTTGCCATGGTGAAATGGGCATTGCCGTAATCAAATGAATAATTTAGCCATCCAAAGTATTGCTTCCATAGCCTGAAACCATCCTGCCCGCTCTGAACATATCCATCATGGTTTCCAGGGCATAAAAATATTGGAATATCAAAATCCTGTAAAATTTCATAGAGCTTTTTGTATTCAATGCCATATTCAAATGGATAAAGCTGCCCGAAAACGAGATCGCCAGTTATAACAACAAATGAAGGATGAAGCAAATTTATTTCATCGATGGCGCGCCTTGCTGCCTTCCATCCTATCGTTTCTTTCACGCTTACGCTCATTCCTCTTGGGTCGCCAATATGAAAATCAGTTAGATGAATAAAGGCAAAGTTTCCATCTATTTTTTCAATTGCGATAGCCTTTGGCTCATCTATGACATGTTGCTGCTCACCAATTGTAAGCAATATCGTTAAATTATATAACTCGTAGGCGGCATTTCCAGAATTTACAACGATATGCCATGTTCCATCGTTCCATATTTTTTCAGGTTGAAGTGTGTAGGTATCTGGCAATGAATTATATGCTGTCGTTATCCTTATTTCTATTTCATCGAAAGGAGGAGAAGAAAGAAGTATTGTGAAATTGCTGTTTTTATCTATGATGACAGGATGGGAAAGCTTTGGATGGATCAGAGATATGCTTTCATTTCCTGAAAAACTTTCAAAATTTTGAAAATAAATTTTGCTATTTTCTTCGCTTCCTTCAAGCTCATATTTTATTAATCCATTTCCTGTGGTTGGAATTATTAGGATGGCAAACATCAGCCATGCAAACTTTTTCATGAAAGAAATTCGGCACCATTTTATAAATCATTGCTCAATTGTTCTTGCAAAATGTTGCATTAAATTTTAATATCTCTGCCGTTATAAAAATGCCACGATGATGACGAATGCCTTGCTGAAAAATGAAGAGTGATGGGCGAACTGAGTGGCTTAAATATCATAGCCCATTAAAAAAGATTGTTAAAAGATGATTTAAATTTTT
>JAGGWA010000093.1 GCA_021157745.1 Thermoplasmata archaeon | reverse complement strand
TCATTGTATTATCAATTGAGCGAGGGAATGATAAATGTTATAAAAGAGTTGCAGGCTCACACCTCACTCATTGCAACATCTTCAGAAACATTTGAAGGCATGGATGATTTATATACAACGATACAGCAAATATTTTATGGGGGAGAAGATTTGGAAAAGAAATAATTATTCTGGCAGCTTAAGGTTGCTGAATGCTTTGGATGCCATCTCAATGAATTCCTTGTTGTTTTTATACCATTCTTCCCATTTCTCTAGCTTTTCCTTTGTTTTATCAAGCTCTTCCTTTGTTTCCTCATATAATTTATACAATTTTGCAAGGCGCTCCTGCTCCTTTCTATATAATGATTCCATCTCCTCAAATCTTTCCTTGTATTTTTCATATGCCTTATAAGGCTCTAACTCCTTCACCTTCTCCATCAACTCTTCAGCCTGCTTTTTATAAGGAATGTATTGCTTCAATTCTTCCACTTCCTTCTCCAAAGCTGTCCTCTTTTCTTTCTCTCTCGCTAACTCCATCTTCAAATTGCTTAACTCCTTGTTCTTCTCTTCCAATTCGCTCTTAACTTTCTGTAAAACATTCAAATCTTCCTTTAACTCTTCCATCGCTGCCATATCATTTTTCAGCTTTTCTATTTCTTCCTCCCTCGCTTTTATCTCTTCCTCAAGTCTCCTTATTCTCTCCTCCTCTTCCATAAGTTCGTCTTCCTGTTTTTTATATGCATCCCACAGCTTTTCCAGCCTCATCTGCTCCTTCTCAAGCTCGCTCTTGTATCGCTCGCCCTCCGCCAGCGCCGCCATGGCTCGTTCTTCCGCTTCCTCGAGCCTTTTCTTCATTGAGTCCATCATTTCCTCAAATCTCTCTATCTGTTCTCTTGACAAAAGTTTTCGAAGTTTTTCCAACGCTTCTTTTTCCTTATATGAGCCCCTTACAATTGAGTCTATTTCTTCCAGTATTTTGTCAAAATTTTCTTTCAACTCTTCAACACCAAGCATTTCTTCCATGTCAATCAAAAGAAAAGATTTTATCACTATTTAAAACTTGCTTAAACACCGTAACAATATCGATATATTCTTATATTCTTTATAATTAACCTTATGAATGGAAGGAGAAAGCGAAGGCGAGCTTAGAGTGCCATTGCCGAACAGAAGCAAAGGAGAGATGTTTGCTATTGCCGAGCAGCATATGGGAGCAGGTAGGCTTCGAGTCATATGTGAGGATGGAAAAACGAGGATGGCGAGAATACCTGGAAAGATAAAGAAAAGAAAATGGATCAAAAATGGTGACTTGCTCATCATAAAACCATGGGATTTTCAGGATGAGAAGGCAGATGTTGTTTATCGCTATACTCCAACACAGGTTGCAAATTTGGTGAAAAGGAATCTGTTGCCGGATAATATGAATGTGTTTACATGAGCTGGGAAAAAGAAATTGATGAAATTTTGAGTAAGACGGAAGGAGAGGTTTTTGAGAAAGCAACATTGCAATCTTTATGGAAGTTGATGAGCAAAGGCTACATCTCTTCTTTTGATTTTCCGATTTCTACAGGCAAGGAAGGAAATGTCTTCAGGGCAAAGAAGGGAGATGAATTTGTTGCTGTTAAAATATACCGGATCAATACCTCCACATTCAGAAACATTTCAAAATACCTCATGTATGACAGCCTGTATAAAGTGAAGAAAGATAGGCGAAGCATAATATTCGCATGGGCAAAAAAGGAGTTCAACACGCTGAAAAAACTATATGATGCTGGCGTAAGGGTCCCGAGACCAATTGCCAATGAAGGAAATGTTATAGTTATGGAATATATTGGAGATGCTATCCAAGCAGCACCTTTGCTGAAAGATGCTGCCATCGATAATGCTGAAAAGATATTCTGCAAACTTGCCCACTATCTCCGCCTCATGTATAGAATAGGCATAGTTCATGCTGATTTTTCCGAATACAATGTTCTGATTCATAATGGCGAGCCCGTCATCATAGATGTTGGGCAAACTGTAGGAAGCGATAATCCAATGGCTATGGATTTTTTGAGAAGAGACGTAAAAAACATAACAAGATTTTTCAGGAAATATATAAGCATAGATGAAGATACACTGTTTAAATACATAGTGGGTGAGAAAGATGAGATATGTTAAAGCCCCTCGCGAGAGAATAGCTGTGCTTATTGGAAAAAATGGAGAGACAAAAGAGGCGATAGAAAAGCACGGGGTAAAGCTAACGATAGATTCATCTACAGGTGAGGTAAAAATGGAAGGAGACGATTCTTTAAAGGAACTGGAAGCAGAAAATGTTGTTCGTGCTATTGCTCGTGGCTTCTCTCCAGAAAAAGCTTTGCTGCTGTTCAACGATGATTATTATTTCGAGTTGCTTGACATAAGAGACTGGGCTGGAAAAAAAGTTAGCCATGTAAAAAGACTTGCTGGCAGAGTTATAGGAAAAGATGGGAAAGCGAGGAGAGTTATAGAGGAAATTACAGGAGCGCACATCGCAATATATGGACACACTGTGGCAATCATAGGAAAAATGGACGAAATAGATTTTGCAAAAAGAGCAATAGAAATGCTGCTTGAAGGAGCCAACCATGCAACAGTCTACAGATACCTCGAGAAAGAAAGGAGAAGAAGAAAAATGGAAGAGCTTGGATTATGGGAAAAGGGTATATAATGAAATTCTAATTTACAGGATGAATTTTCTCTTCCATCTATTTCATTGAAATGCAGTCATTTCATCCAACAAACTTTTATCAGCTTCTATGGTCTGCCGAATAATATCATGGCTCAATTCTTTTATATCATGTGTTGCCTTCCAGAATAGCAAACGTTCTATCAATGCAAAGGCTGTCACCTCTTTTAAATTTCTAACTTCTTTATTTGTGAAAAAGATTATGCCAATTTTATCTGAAGTGCGATAAACCATTTTTGTAGCCACTCCATATAAGCCGCCAGTATGCCCTATGTAGGTATCGCCCCCAATATGCCATATCTGAAAGCCATAGCCGTAGTCAAAGAAATAGGACGGGCTGGTTGCATGAACTTTGTGCATTTCTTCTATGCTACTCGCGTTCAATATTCTTATGCCATTGTAAACACCATCGTTGATGTGTGCAATCAAAAAATGGGATAAGTCTATCACATTTGTTCTCAATCCGCCTGCAGGATAATCAAGTATAGCGTAATGCAGCAAAGGTTCATATTTTCCATAATATTCATAAGGAACAGCTATATTGCTTATATTCAAATTCTTCAGGAAAAAACTTGTGTTGTGCATCCCCAATGGCTTGAAAATGTTTTGCTGGCAGTATTGCTCGAAAGACTCGTTTGAAACAAGTTCCACAATGTAACCAAGTAATGAAAAACCAACATTTGCATACTGTAATTTTTCTCCAGGCATTGCATCGCTCCAAATTTGGGGCTTATAATGTATTCCTCCTGGCACAAGGTATTCTTCCAGCCATGGATATGGATATCCTTTTATTTCCAAATCGCCAGGGAAATAACAATAGAAGGCTGGAGGATCAACAGCTAAGCTTGAAGTATGGGAGAGCAACATTTTTATTGTTATTGGCTTATCAGGATACTTTGGATTTCTCAATGCAAAAGGCAAATATTTATTCACATCATCATCGATGCTAAGCAATCCCTTTTCTTGCAATTGCATTATTGCTGTAGCTGTTATTGTTTTCGAAATAGATGCAACGAGATACACCGTATCATTTCTCGCTTCTTTTCCATTTTCTCTATCGTATAACCCATATCCTTTTGCCCATACAAGTTTTCCATCTTTTATTATAGCAGCCGACAAGGCAGACATGTGCGCCGCCCTCATTGTTTTCTCTATGAGCCTATCAAAAATTGCATCGTTAATGCGCTCCTTTAAATCATCTCTGCTTTTTTCAACGATTCCAGCGTGTATTGTTGCTCCCAACAGAAGAAAAGCTATAATAACGACAAGGTGCTTCATAAAATTATACGCATGCCTTTATATTTTTTTGTTGAATTTAGGCATGGCTTAAATTTATATATGACATCTATTATCCCAAGCATGGAATTGATAAGTGAAGAAGATAAAAAATTCATAAAAGAAAGATTTGAAAATGAGCTGGAAAAGGACGTGAGAATAGTCTATTTCACGGAGCATTACAAATGCAGATATTGTGCAGAGACGAGAGAAATATTGCAAACACTCGTTGAGCTTGCAGATGGAAAAATAAAGCTCGAAGCATATGAATTTGAAAAGGAGAAGGAGTTGGTTGAAAAATATAAAATAGACAAGATTCCAGCAACTCTAATATTTGGAGAAAAGGAATATAAAATAAGATTTTTTGGCATTCCATCTGGTTATGAATTTTCAACATTGCTGGAAGACATCATAGATGTATCCAAAGGCAGAACAAGTTTAAAGGGAAATATCAAGGAAGAGATAAGAAAAATAAAGGATGATGTCCATATCCAGGTTTTTGTTACTCCAACATGCCCATATTGTCCAATGGCTGTTCATATTGCTCATCAGATGGCTATAGAAAATGAAAAGATCACTGGAGACATGGTGGAAGTTATAGAATTTCCCCATCTCGCCCAGAAATACAATGTTATGGGCGTTCCAAAGATTGTTATAAATGAGACAAGAGAGATAGTTGGAGCTGTGCCGGAAGAAGTTTTCCTTGAAGAAATAAAAGCTGCTCTTGGCTATTAATCAGTCAGCCACAAAATCCTTCCTTTCCCAATTTTATTTTTCTTTATGTCTTCTATAAAGTCCGATATTTCTTTTCCTAAAGGCGTTAAGTAATATCTTTTTTCTTCATCCTGTGCTATCACGCCATCGTCCTTCAATTTTTTCAAATGAAAACTTAATTTTGGATTATCTCTTATTTTTATTTCCTGCGCTATCCTCGTAAATGAATATTTCTCCCCATTTGAAAGAAGCTGTATTATTTTCCTCCTCAAATGGCTTGATATGGAATCGGTCAATATGCTTAAATGTATGTCTGCAATCATATCCTGCAATTCCATCTTATGCTTTTCATCAAGTTTCCCTATTTTTGCAGTCATTATGAGCTGGCAGTTGTATGAAGTAGCTATTTTATTCAACCATTCTATAAACTCCTTCGTTTTTTCACCATATTCTTTGAAAATGTATTCGACATCAGACAGAAATATGGCAGTATTTTTTTTAATGTTGCCCTCAATATCTTTTTTTATTTCATCAATATCCCTTATTTTCAGATCCTCTTCCAATGGAATAAAAGTTGCATTTATGCCCATATTCTGGCGAGCTATATATATTCCTTTTCCTTTGCTTAATTTCTTGAATTTTTCTATCGCATCCTCGCCATACATATCTTTCAATTTTTTGAATTTTATATCCTCTATTGCTGCCAACAGACTAGAGCGCAATTCCTCAACGTCAAAAGGTTTTCTTATATAATCGAAGGCCCCCTCTTTCATTGCCTCTATCGCAGTATCAACTGTTGCATAGGCGGTGATCATTATTACTGGGAGCTCTTCATTCCTTTTCTTTATTTCCTTTAAGACTTCTATCCCATTCATTCCTGGCATCTTTATGTCGAGGAATACAATGTCAGCATCTCCTATTTTACGCAAACATTCCTCACCAGAAGAAGCTGTTATAACTTCGTAACCATACAACTCGAGAGCCGTTTTGGCTGCCTCAAGTATCCCAGCATCATCGTCCACAAACAGCACTTTCATTTTCCAACCCTCCTCAACAATATATGGAAAGTTGTTCCCTTGCCGAGCTCGCTTTCAGCCCATATCTCGCCGCCATGCCCCTCTATTATGCTCTTCGCTATCGCCAGCCCCAGCCCGACGCCGCCCTCGCTGCTGGTGTAAAAGGGTTCGAATATCTTCTCCAGCTCTTCCTTTTTTATCCCTCTTCCGTTGTCCTTTATTTTTATATGCACATTTCTTCCTTCTTTTGTTGCTTCTATCTCTATTTTTCCTTTTTCCTGTGTGTATTTTATTGAATTCGATACCACATTTTTCAGTGCTCTCTCTATAAGATTGATATCGCCGTTCACCATGCTATCATCCACATTGATTGAAATGCGTTGTTTCTTTTCTTTAGCCATCTCTTTCAACTCATCCACAATATTCCTTATCACATCCTTTATATAAAAATTCTCTTTTCTTAACTCCAGTTCCTGCTGATCTATAGAAGGAATATGAAGCATATCATTTATGAGCTCTTCAAGTTTCTTTACATTTTTTGCTATGCTCATTATTTTCTCTTTCTGCATTTTATTGAGTTTTCCCATTTTCTCATGAAGCAGCAAATCTGTATATGTTTTTATTACGGTAAGAGGTGTTCTTAGCTCATGAGCTATTATGTTTATAAAGTTGGCTTTCATTCTATCGAGCTTTGCTTCCGCCAGTCTTTTATAAGCCTCTTCCAGCTTCCTTTTTCGTTCAGCAAGCTCTTCTATCAGTTTTTCTCTGCTCATTAGAGTCAATTTTTCCTCCTCAAGAATACCAGATGGAAGGTATTTTATCAATCCCATTTTATACAAATCTTCCTTTATGTTATTTGGAAGCAATCTGAAATTTTTTGTTAACTCTCTATCTATTTCTTCCCTAAAAATACGCAAAAGTATATAATGCAATCTTTCCACGAATTTTATAATTTTATCCATTATTTCCTGCATATCATATTGATATAATTCGTGCAACTCTATTGATGCATTTTTTGTAATTTTTATTCCCTCTATGACAACAGATATCCTTATCTCGGTTAATTCGTCTGGTTTGCATTTCCTTAATATGGGCTCGATAACAATCTTCAATATGGCAAACGGAGTGAACCATCTCGTTATTTTTGGATCCACCCTGCTGAAAATTTTTCTTAAATCTTCAGCTATCTTTTCATATGGGACAAAAGCAGCATACATATCAATCAATCTTTCAATGAAAAACGAGAATGCCTCACTCAGCTCTTTTATTCTTTCCTCTTCCCCGATTCTCTCCATGTTTTTCTCGATCCCATACGTGGAAATTCTTTCATCAGCCGTAATATACATCCCAGCCAGTATTGGATACTTTTCAATGCATTCTTCCATGCTTTCCTCAATATTTTTTAATCCAATGAGGGGAGATATCCTTGCTATAAGGTAATTTGATATTCTCTCAAACGTTTTCAAGAGCATCATGTCCTCTCTCAAAAGGATCTTGTATTCCTCTCCCTCTTCAGCTTTTATTGAAGAAAGGAGCTTTTTTTCCCCGATAATCATCATGATTTCTATTGCTATCACAGTTATCGGATAAAATAGCTCACCTCTGGGAATCCTTATGCTATATTCAATGATGGAATAAAGGAATATGAAAGGTATCAAAAACATTCCGACAAGGAACCATAACAGATAATCTCTTCTATATGTATCATATATTTTAAAAACCACCGCCAGAATCAGCATGGAAATGATAAAATTTAGGAAGCTTAAGAGGACAATCATCTAATCACTTCTCTCCAATCCATATAAATTCTTATCACCCCGTATGAAAGTATCAGAAGCCCAATCAATGAAAGTGAATAAGCAAGCAACCTCACCTCCAAAACATCCTCTCCAATAAAAATCCAAGGAAGCATGAAGAAAATGTAGGCAAGCCACATCGCCAGTGCGCCCGCCACCAGGATGGCGCCCCGCCTGACCCTTATGAATCTCATGAGCAGGTTGAAATAATATGATGAGATGGCGGGAAGGAGCAGCGATGCTATAAAGAGTGCAACCAACGGAATGAACATGATTTTAAAATTTATTCTGTTTAAAAATTTTGGGAAAAGGGGGAGGGTTAGCTTCCATAGCCTCCTATTTTGAGTGTCGGGTCGCCAAGCAACACCCATTCTTCGACGGTCTTGCAGTCTATTTGGTCTTTCATTGTTTCAAAGTTTGCAACATAATCGGCTATCGCTCCAGAATGGGCATCGCCAACGTATGTTGCATTTCCCTCTCCAATTATCTTGAAAAATTGTATGTCAATCCATCCTCCATACTGCTGTATGCAATCTGGTATGCCATCTTTATTTGAATCATATATGGCGCCATAGCCCAAAGCTGTGCATCCAATGCTTGCTATCGCTCCCTTATCTGGCATTCTGACAATCCACCAGCCCCAGCTTTCTGGAGACCACTCTGACTTGTAATATGTTTCGTATACCTCTTTTAAGTTAAAGTTTATGAGATTGAGAACACTAACATTGAACTGGCTGTTGTGGCAACCTCCAACCATCAAAATTGGATACATTCCTTTGTTGGTGAGGTAATGCATGTGGGTGACGAGCATTCCATTTATCCATGTGTGGTTGTGTGGCGGGTGAGTTGCCCAGCTCATTGGATTTCCGTGTCCTTCAAAATCGACAAAGCCTGCTCCTTGGCTTATTGCTGCAACAACATTCTTCCATGCAGTATCTGGTGTTTGGCCTGCAAGCAAACTGCCATCTGATGCCCATAGCTTTACAGGCTCTATTCCCAGTGGTTTCATATATTCAAGTGATTTGTTTGTTGATATCTCACCCTCATAATATGGATCATTTGGATCATCTGGG
>JAGGWA010000132.1 GCA_021157745.1 Thermoplasmata archaeon | reverse complement strand
GAAAATGAAAAAATAAACATATCTTACTAT
Source organism: Thermoplasmata archaeon (assembly GCA_021157745.1). Taxonomy (GTDB): domain Archaea; phylum Thermoplasmatota; class E2; order UBA202; family JdFR-43; genus JAGGXW01. The sequence continues at coordinate 19,691 of JAGGWA010000132.1, read as the reverse complement.
TATGATGGGGCTTTTGGTAACATCAGCATTGTTTTAGCCAATAAGTATAATTATACACATGATGTAAAAGACAAAGATAGAGGATTCATTGGAATCAGTGTGGCTAATTTGAGAAACATGGTGGTTGAGCCAGATTATTTCATAAACTTATACAATCCATTCAAAACGAATTTTTTTGTATTTGTTTCGTTACCTTTCCATGGTCTTTCTCCTTTCCCAAAGGAGCTCGCAGCTCTCTACAGCTATCCCATGCAACCATTATTTCTTCCTTTGATGAACTTTTTCTACTGGCTCTTCTGGCTTAATTTTGCTCTTGGAACATTTAATGCATTACCGGCCCTGCCTTTGGATGGAGGCTATGTATTCAAAGACGGTGTTAGCTGGCTAATAGAAAAATTGAAGTTGAAAAAGGGAGAGAAGATAGTAGATTATATTGCATCCAGTGTTTCATTTATGATAATAATCGCAATCTTTTCAATGATATTGATTCCGAATTTGAGGGCTTTGCTTTAATATCTCCTGCGCAATATTATAAAGATCAAGCCAATGATAATGAAAAGAATAGAAGGAGGCAGTATCCATATCATTTCATTTCCCTCCTCATTTTCAGTTTCTTCATAAACGTTTATTGAGCCATCATGCTTGTTGTAATAATGGTCATATACTCCATCGCCATTGGCATCAAATAGTATATCGAGATAGCCATCTCCATTGACATCTTTTGAACTTGTATCTCTTGTTTTATTGTCTATTTTACTCCAGTAAATGTATTTGTTATCTTTCTGGACGAATATAAGATAGCCAATCCATTTGTCCACGCTTACATTTATGGTATCGTTCCTATTTTTGGGATCACCCCCTATATTAACTTCTATTTCATCCGGAACACCATCTCCGTCATAATCTGGTGGTATTTCAAAAAAGTATTTTGATGTTGTATTTCTATTTCTGTTTGCAGAGTTATCTATTGCTTCTATATAAAAAGCATAGTTGCCCACGCCATACTTCCTGCTGTAATAGTATATCTTGCTTCCATTTTTATGTTCCATCTCTTCTTTTTCTTCAATTCCATTATGGATTATGTGAATATAGGCATGGAGTATGTTGCTTTCATCATCTATGTATGCAGATATGTTTACTGGCTCATTTATCACTTGTTTGCTCGGGTATGTTATGCCTGTTATGTTTGGTGGATTTGTCTCTATTCCTTCATATATCGTTCTAAAGTATTCTTTTTTACTTTCATTCTCATTTTGAATGTTTGCGGTATCCCATGCTTTCACATAAAACCAGTATTCTCCTATTTTATTGAGTGTAAGGTTAACATAGTAAACGTCTGTTTCATCTATTCTGTGCATAACTATTTCCGTTTCCTCGCTTTCATTCCCTATGTAAACAATAGCTTTATCTATGCTCGTTTCATCATCAAATATTGTTGCTGTTATGGTGAACTCTTCGCCCATGCATATTGTTTTTTTATTCAATCTTGCGTTCAATATATGTGGCTTATTTGTATCCATGCCTCCTCCAACTTTTAAATCCTTTATAACAATGTTATTCGCCGTGTTGAGCTCATCTTCGCATTCTACAACTATTTTTATGTTGTATGTTCCATTTGAAGGAGCATCCCATTGCAATGAAAATCTTTCCCAAGACTTCCCTCCTATTGTTTTTTGCAAGCTCGCATTTGAAATCAATATGTATCTTCTCTCTCCTTCTTCCTTTTCATATATCTTCACCCTTGCCTTCCCTTCCTTATATCCAATGTTATGAACAATTGTTGTTATATTCACCTTCTCATTTAATGGGTGCATTGGTGAAAAGGCAACATCATCCATCTCTATCTCCATATCGGGGCGAGGTTCTATTTTAATCTTCTTTGCCAACCAATTGTTCATGCTATTCCATTCATCTATCGTATTCTCCTCGTTTACCCTGGCTATTACATTCCATATTCCATCATAGGATGCATTTCCATAGCTTGCAGTCCATTCAAAATAAACCTGTTTGCTTTCCCCTTTGCCCAAGCCTGCGATTGATTTCTTTAGTTTAATGGGCTTTAGAGCATCCTGATAAAGTGTAAGAGAAACATTTATGGGGGTGCTATCATTTATGCTTTTCGGCCCATTGTTGCGAACATAAACTATAAACCTGCCCATTTCTCCTTCTTTGAGCCCGTTTGGAAAATCGATTTTATATACTTCCAAATCTGCAGATGGGAGCACTTCCATGAAAATACTCTTCGTTATCCTGTAATCGGAGCCATCAGAAGCGATGACATCGAGGCGCCACCGCCCTGTTAGCTCGCCATTTGTGAAATTGTAGAAGTTATTCACCACCCAGCTTGTTCTGTCTGAATCAACTGACATGAATGAGTAGCCGAGGTCATCAATATATATTGTATTCTCTGCCCCCTCTTCCCCAGCTATGAGCCTTATTTCTATTCCAGCAAGTTTTCCTCCATGATTTCGCCATTTTTTGACTATTGAATCAGGCAACCTGTACATATGCCAGTCTCCGTCTCTGGATAGGCTTGAAAGATAAATTTTATGAGATAGTGGCGAGGAACCTATTGTGAGAAGTGTGTAGTTGAGATAGCTTGATGATGAGGATTTATCTATTTTATACCAGAAGAATAATGAAGGAATGTAAGAGAGGGGTATTTGATAGGTGATATTTTGTCTGAATCCTGCTGAATCTTTCTCTTTAACATTTTCATTTTCTATTTTGAATTTTCCTATATAATTTGAAAGTTTCAGGAGAACGGATTTGCTTCCAGAATGGGAAACGCCACTCTTTATTTCAGCATTTCCAGTTTTTTCATCTGAGACAAATGTGGTCGTATAGCTCCATTCAAAGCTTGGATCTGGAAAAGGAATCGTTGCTTTAACAACTTTCTGGTAAGGTGAATAGAGCTTTGCAACAACTTCTTTTGGATCAGCCAATGTTTTCACTTCTATTTTTTCTATTGAATTTTTGCCTTTTACCCCAGCAACAAATTCCTTTTCTACATCAACGCTTCCATCCCAGCCGCTTGAGTAGTTTTCATATATCTTGCTTTCCAGATTTTCACTTTCTATCCAGAATGAATCTATATATGCATTCACTTCATGCGCATCCTTGTAAATCTGTGTTTGCGTTATCTTTAATGTGAAGGATACGAGGGCAGAGGCTTTCCCATGCAGATAGGAGGTTACATTCCTTGTTATTTCATTCCATCCTGAATTTATTCTGCCACTTGCTATGACATTGTTGTCTATGGCTATTTCCCATTCAAAAATATCAATATCAGACGCTACATACACCTTCCCATGGAATATGTAGTTGCTTTGCCCTTCATCAGGAACCTTTATGCTCTGCGTAACTTTTGCATAATAATCTTTTATCCATGCTCTTCCAAATCCATACAATCCCTTTGCATGTATTCTGTAGCATCTGTCTTTTTCTAAAGGGTCGTCTGTATAGCCTATATCCCATTTTATATTCCCCTCCGTTGTATTGCGCCATGCTTCGTTGCCCTCAAAATCACAATTTTTTATTCCAGAATAGATGTTGCCATATTCTCCATTTTTTCTTCCATTCTCCTTTGTATCCCAGTAGATGTAATAATATCTTCTCTCATGCGGTTTCAGCGCTCCTTCCATGACCCATATCAGCGTGACATTCGCATTTTTCACAGGATCATAATCAGGCAATAAAACGATTTCTCTTCCTACACTTCTCAAAGGATGCCATGTTCCATTATCGTTTTCATATTCTATAACTCTGACGGAATCTGGATTGAAGGTTCTTTTTGAAAAGGAGCCAGTTTGGATGCCAGCAATTATATCCATCAACTTTGTGAAATTTAAATTGCAGTAAACCATTTTGTTCTGATATACATAATCGCTTCGCTTCCCGAACATTGAAACAGATAGTGGCACTCTATAATGCCATTTTTCATCCCACCATGTTGCCTTGTTTGCTTCCGGAGGGAATCTCGCATATTCTGGTTTCATAACATGAATTTCAATGCTTGCGAGATTGTTGTCCTCGCTTTCTTCATTTACCATGTTGTTGTAATCAGCAAATATGAAAATTGTATGATTCCCTTCTTCAGCAAGCCAGTATAATGTTTCTCTCTTACTTTCTCCAGCATTTAAAGTCACATTTATGCTATCAACTATTTTGTTTCTATCATCAACAAACATTGCAACTTCAAAACTAACTGTTTCATCTCCGTTATTGGCTACCGTAAAATTTACTGGCACTTCATCGCCATCATAAATTTTACCTGATGGAATCTCAACATTTTTTATGTATATATCTGGCTTGGCTGCAATTGAAATATTTGAAAAGAGCATCAGGAATATAATCAACACTGCCAATTTTTTGCTTAGCGTCACACTCCTTTAATAAAAAATTTGGTTATATAATTTATGGTAATCTCTTGGCTGAGCCGAGCTTAATTCAGAACATTAGCCTGAATGCTAGATATGTTATGAGAACCATTATTGCAGCATGTCTCAATCCAGCTATCATCTTTCCTTCTGAAAGGGCTCCAGCGACTATGCCATTGCCTATTGCCTGCGACAATGCCGTGCATACATATATGAAGCGATATTCCTCTATGCTCGCCCCCCCAACACTCACGCCAATTCCGCCGGCGCTGCCTATGGATTTGCTGGCTGCTATGAGTTTTGGCAGGAACATGCCCGAGAGTATGGCTATTACGGCAAGAAAAACAAAGAATGAAACATAGATAATCATCAAATACATTTTCATCTCTGTTTTACGTTCAGCCTGTAATATTTTTATTTCTCTAACATTCTTGGCTGCTGCTTCTATAACATCTGCTATTTTTCCTCCAGCCTCAGAAGCCTTGACCACCATCGTTGTTGTTCTGATGACCAGAGGTGTGTTGATGCGCTCTCCAAATCTTCTCAAAGCCTCGCTAAATGGAACACCCCACGATATTTGAACAGCCATTTTTTTAATCTCGGGCGTCAAATAGCCGTAATCTCCTTTGGCGGCGTTTTCAACAGCTTTCGCCATCGTCATCCCGGCTTTTCTCGACTCCGCCAAATCACGCAAAAATTCTGGAAAGCGTTCTTCCATTAAGTCTATTTTTCTGTATAATGAGTACTCATAAAAACCATATGGACCAATCAAAACGAGTATGGCAAATATGGCAAAGTCAATGGAATTGGATGGCGTTATTTTTATTGGACCTATGGAAGTTATCATTTTCAATTGAGCCATTATCGCCATTATTATGAAAACAACAGCAATTGTGACGGAAGTGGAAAGAATAATTATTTTGTACAAAGTATGTACATCGTATTTCTCTTTAAGCTTTGTTGTTTTTTCTGGCAGTATAAAAAGAATATAAATCATAACCGTTATCAGTATACCCAAGCTTGTAAATATTATTGCATATTGCCATGGAAGATAGCTTACTTTAACTTCTGGCAAGCCAATGATTGTTATGATGTTTATTATCATGAATATCGCAATAAATGCAACGATTGTTGCATACAGTATATTTCTCCTGAATACAACCTCTTCCTTTACTGTTTTTCCTTTTTCATATATCCCTATTATGGATCCAACAGGAGATGGAAGCTCTCCACCTGTTATCAGTGCAGCCATCCAGAATATTATGGCGATGTTTATCATGAATAAAGGATCCCCCATTTTTTTAAGCAATGGTAGTGCATTTGGAGGAAGATGATATATGTCTAGTTGAGAAGCAAGAACGGCAAGAGAGAAAATTATTGCTACAAGGAAAAGAAGGAAATAGCTTCTGTTCTTCTCGACTGTTGGAATCGAAAATACAGTGTACAGCATCAAAAGAAGAATAATTCCTATGAACAGATCGATCACAATACGCGGAATGGATAGATCGAAGAATACTATGAAGATGTTCAATAAAGTTGTGAAGATGAGGAAAACGAAAGATAGCAGTGAGGAAAAATAGTATTTCCATTCTCTCTCTTTTACATCTTCCGGTATAAAAACGAGCATATCCTCCTTTATTTTTCTCTGTATCGCTGAGAAAATGAGGAAAATTAATATTGAGGAAGCAAGAACAACATTTGAAAGAGTATAACTTCCTTTTACCCTTAAAGCCATCGATACTCCAATTAACAAGGACATCAAAATGAATGCAATCCATACCACTCTTTTTCCAATCATTTTACACCTCCGGAGCCATCGAACTTATTGCCAGAGCAAATCCCAGGTGAGAGACGGGAAGCACTACAAAAGCAATAAGATACAAAATTATTGTAGAGCTGGCGCCTCCGCCGCCTATAAGCGTCATTATTGAAAGGATTATGATCAAAAATAAGGGACCTGCGACAACAACAGTAACATAGCTTTCTGCGAGCACGCCGAGTGTATCCAAAAACTCTTTTTGCAATCTTCTGTTTTCACGCATGTATTCTTCCGCTTTCGCCAAAAAATAATTTTTAAGATTGCCGCCGGATGTTATTGTAGTTATCGCCCCCTGTAAAAATTCCTGAAATCTTATTGAAGGCGTTCTTTTAACAGCATTTCTCAAAGCGGTTATGATATCGATGCTAAAAATGGCTATGTCACGATAAATCCAGGCTGCTTCCTTGCTAACTTCTCCATAAACCTTTTGCTCTCCCAGAGCTTTAAATATTAATGCTGGGGTGATTCCAGCTGTTGATAAAGCAGCTATGAAATTCAAGGCATATGGTAATTTATTTTCTATATCTTTCTTTCTTGAATTCGCTTTCGTTTCTGGAATCATTAGGGTAATGAAATATGCCATCGCTGCCAAAAGCAGTGGAGATGGAATTAAAATCGCGAGTATTTTTGGAGGAAGAGAAATTCCAATGGTGGAGAGCAAGGGATAAAGAAAAATTAAAATCACACCCGCTATGGCGCCCATTATCGCATTCATCCATGCAAATGAAATATATGCTTCTGGCCTAACCTCCATAAAGGCTTTTTCCAAACTCCTCTTTATATATTCAATCTGAGTAGACTTGGCTGCCCGCCTGCCGAATACTTTATAGCACAGGCTCTGGTATTTTGTCAGCATTTTCTCTTACCTTCTGCAAAACCTTTTCAGGATCTTTATAATAGCCCGCTATAACATTCCCAACATCAACATAATGCTCTATTTTATTTTTTATCATCCATTTTATTACCTCAACCCTGTTATTAAATTCCTCATTCAATTCTTTATCTGTCCAATTACGATATTCAGCTATTCTGTCCATAACACGTCCTTTTCCAAAATATTCAAAACTATCTTTCCTTGGATTCCATCTGAAGACTTCGTTTGTTAAAATGTCATCCGTTGTTGGATCAAGCCCGACGACTTCAACAATTTCCTTTATCCTTCTAACTCTCCTTCTGCCTATTCTCATCAAGCCCTGTATGACAACGATATCCAGAGCTTGAAGCTGTATGCGGGGAATGTTTATGGGATCTCCTTCGAGCCTATGAACAACTGAAAAAATTGAATCAGCGTGCATTGTCGAATATACAGTATGTCCTGTTGCCATTGCCTGGAATAAAACGACTGCTTCTTCACCTCTAATTTCTCCTACAAGTATGTATTCTGGACGCTGTCTCAAAGCAGCCTTAAGCAATTCAAACATTCCTATTCTGCTTTCCTCTGCCTCAGCAGTCGTCTCTCTTGTTACGGAGGCAATCCAGTTTGGATGTGGTAAGTTAATCTCTCTTGTATCTTCTATTGATATTATTTTCATCTGAGGTGGAATGAAAAGGCTCAATGCATTCAGTGTTGTTGTTTTTCCAGAAGCGGTTCCTCCTGCTATTATTGCAGAAGCTCCATGCTCGATGGCCATCCAGAAATATGCTGCAACTTCAGGCGAGATTGTTCCATATTCTGCTAAATGCGTAGGCGTGAAAGGCTCTTCTCTAAATCTTCTTATTGTGAAATTGGAGCCCATGGCGGAAACTTCCCTTGATAAAGAAGCCTGCAATCTCGAGCCATCCGGCATCGTCGCATCAAGCAATGGGCGGGCTATTGAAATGTGACGGCCACATTTTTGGGCAAGTTGAATAACAAAGGAATCAAGCTCATCATCATCATGAAACATAACATTTGTTTTTATGGACTCATAATTTCTATGATATATGAATATTGGCACTCCAGCTGCATCGCATGAAATATCTTCAATCATTGGATCTCGCATTAAAACATCTATTTTTCCATATCCAAGAAAATCCCTTATTATGTAATACATTATTTTTTCATGGGTTATGTCATCCACTGCCACGCCATAATCCTTCAATATTCTATCAACATTTTTCCTCAAATATTCTCTTGCCTCATCTTCATTAAATTCTGTTAGCTCAATGTCCATTGTTTTTATGAGCGTGTCCTTCAAAAAATCCAAAAGCTTTCTCTCTTCCATTGAAAGAGTCGGCTCCAGCACTTCATATATATGCTCGTGATTTTCACTATCATATAAAATCCTGACATATGAAAATGGCTTTGTAACAGGATGAACTTCAATAACCTCTATATTTTCATTTGAAGGAGGGGATAAATCAACCATTTCCTTGTATTCCTCAAACAATTTCTCCGTATCTTCTCCCCTTTTTATTTTGGATAAAATCTCCTTAGCTCTGAATTTTTCTTCCATTTCCTGAATGTTTCTCAATTCATCCAGTATTTTTTTTCTTATGGCGAAAAGCTCATCCACGCCATGTTTCCTTATCAAAAATGATGCTCTCCTTTTTTCTTCTCTTTCCTCCTCCTTCATCAATTTTTTCATTAATTTATTAAATTTTTTGGGTATTTATATCTTTATATTATTTACAAACAAATTGCTATAATTTTGCTAACATTTCTACATCCTTTTTAAAAACATCTTTTAGGGCAGGATTGTATATGCAGGCGGCGGGATGATACAATGGAACTATTTTAATGCCATTCAGAGGGGATGAAAAAACCCTTCCATGGATTGCCGAGATTGGGCGAGGTTTAAAGCCATAGAGAGAGAGTATAAACGCCGTCGAAAATCTCCCAAGCGTGGCGATTATCTCTGGCTTTATTATCTCAATCTGCATTTCCAGATAGGGGCTGCATGCTTTAATTTCATCTGGCAATGGATCTCTATTATTGGGAGGACGACACTTTACAATATTCGTTATGTATATGCTCTCTCTCTCGATTCCATTCTCATGAAGAATTTCATTCAAAAGTTGCCCTGCTTTCCCAACAAAGGGACGACCTTGCTCATCTTCTTTTTTTCCTGGAGCCTCGCCAATCATCATGATTCTGGCATTTTCATTTCCTTCTCCAGCAACAGCATTCTTTCTGCTCTTCCATAATCTGCACTTTCTGCAATTTTTGATTCTCTCTTCAATTGCCTTTAAATCATGCATGGATTATTATCACAGGCATTATCCAGTCAAAGGCAATCGGCTCTTCCATATCAAGTGCTGCACCAACAGCAGCTATGGCATAGATGCCCGTTTTCAGATGAGTGAAATTGTACAAAAAGCCGTCGCTTTTGTCATAATCCCATGTTGATTGAACCATCTCTTTTTTCATGACATCATTCATCGAAATATACACAACAAAAATATTGCTGCTTGCTTCCACCTGCACATTTACAAAGTCTGTGCCGATGAAAATGTAATTCCTGGAATTCATAATCTTTTTTCCATCTATGTAGACGCCATTCTGCGGCTGCACAATTTTGACCCATGACTCCTTTTCCACTTTAGCTATCGATGGCGTCATAAAAATTGGCAGAAGCAAAATTGCTAAGCCAACTACAACCAACTTTTTCATAATTATAAAATAAAATTTGTATTAAACTTTTCTCCTTTCTTTTATCTCTCTAATGTATGGGTATCTTCTCACATTTCCACAATTTAGGCATGTTACAACAACTTTATGTTTTTGCAACCTAACTCTACAATTTTTTCCGGGCACAAGATATGAACCGCATTTCCTGCAATACCTCATTTTCGCATCTTTTGGAATCCTGACCAGATATTTCATTGCAATTTTTCTTGCGATCTCAACATATCTGTTTGAGAGCTCAAGCCTTCCTTCTTTTGCCCTTCTCTCAGCTTCTTTGAAAAGCTTTTCAATTCTTTCCTTTGCAATTTTTTTCCTTATCTTTTTCGCCGTTTTATGCACATTTTAATGGCAAAAGAAATACTTATATTTTCTTTCCTTGCGGCAAGAAACATTATAAATCGAAAATGCATTGAAGATTATGGATATAGAGTTATATGAATATCAGAAAATGAGGCTTTCAAATGCTCTGATGATAACCGGATTTCCCACAGTTGGCTTAATTGGCACCATTGCAACTCGTTTCATCGTCTATAGCCTAAAGCTCAAGTTGATAGCTGCTTTCCTTTCCGATTATTTCCCGCCCATGAGCATAATATCAAATGGAGAGCCATTGCCTCCAATACGCCTCTATGGAGAGGAAAAGAAATGCGGGCCAAATGGGAAATATGAGCGCCTCGTTGTCATGCTTTCTGAATTTGTCCCCCACTTTACCACATTGCGTCCAATAGCAAATAAAATAATAGACTGGTGTAAGGAAAACAATTGCAATTCTGTTGTATGCATAGAGGGCTTCAATCTGGAAAAGAAAGAGGATGAAACGCCTTTGATGGGTGTTGCAAGTACTGAAGATGCAAGAAAAATGCTCGAGAAATATGGAATAAAAGTTATGGAGGAAGGAATGGTGAGCGGGCTTTCTGGCATACTCCTTTACGAAGGAAGGCGCCGCAATTTCAATGTCGCCTGCCTGCTTGCTGGGACACATGCTGATTATCCAGATGCCAAAGCTGCTGCAAAAGTTCTGGAAGTCGTGAACAAAATGTTGCCAGATATAAAAATTGATCCCGAGCCCCTTTATAAGGAGGCGGAGCAGATAGAGGCGCAGATAAAGGCGCAGATGAACAAGGCGAAGCCGAGCAAAGCGATGTATACTGAGCCAATGATGTATGGTTGAAATGTATGCCTTGCCAAAGGAAGAGGAAGTAAGAAATGCTATATATTCTGCTTTGAGGAAAAATAAAAGCTTTCCTTCTCTCGTGAAGCTAAGGGAAGCTGTGATGAAGGAATTAAAGAAAATGAATGAAAGCTACACCATAAGCATGCGCAGGGTTCGTATAATAGCGGCTCGCTCTGGCTTCATTAAAATAAATGCAAAAATGAAGGCAAGCAATAAAAAACTAAAAGCATGTCCCATATGTGGAGCAAAGCTTGAACCAATAAAGAATTATTCTTTGCTTGGGGAAGAAGTTGTCATAGGTTATAAATGCAAACTATGTTCATATAAGGCGAGCATTAAAAACGAGATGCCAACCCGCTATTCATTTCAGCTCGCCAGATAGCTACTTCTTTTTCATAAATTTAACAAGAAAAATGAGCAAGATAATTATAACAATTATGATGACAATGCCCAATATTGGTCCCCACCATACCAAACCAGTTGGATAATTTTCAACCATATTGTTAAACGCTCGCCCCTTAAATATTTTTCAATGATTCCATTGCAAGGTAAGCTGCTCCTTTAGCCACCATATAGTCATCTTTTACGACTTTTATTTTTGGCTTGAATTGAGAAGGAAGAAAATCATATATTCTGGAAAGTTTTTTCTCATCTATCCTTCCTCCGATTCTGCCCCCTATTGCTACAATGGAAGGATCAAAAAGTAGGATAGCGTTAGCAACAGCTTTACAAAAAACATCAAAATTCTCATCATATGGAAATTCATTCTTTTCAAACAATTCTTTTGCCTCTCTCCCATATCTTTTTCGTATACTCCATCCAGAAAAATAGCATTCCAGATGCCCTTTTCCACCGCATACGCATGGCTCATCGCCGCCGATAACAATATGTCCTAACTCGCCAGCTATTCCATTGCCATGATATATTTTTTCCTCGATGACAATTCCCATTCCTATGCCTGTTCCTATTGTGATGCCAATCAAATTTTTCTCATTAAAAATTTTGCTCGCTGCATAGGCAAAGCAGTTTGCATCATTTTCCATTATATATGGAACATTCAACTTTAAATCAAATTCTTTGAATGGGAGATTGGGAGCGTGCAATATTTTTCCTTCCCTCAACCATGCTGCAATGGCAATGCCAATTGCTTTAGCCTCGCTCCTTTCAATTTCATTTTTCAAAATTTCTATATTCGTGGGAAATGTTTTGTGAGCAGTAAACCTTTTTCCATCGAACAGTAGCATGTCTGTAAAACTTCCGCCAATGTCAATGCCAAGAATCATATGACTAAACCATTTTTATTTTTTTAACTTAACCTCAATTTCCATAAAATCATATGCTGCATAGCTATTCGGAAAAACTTCCCTCGCTTCTTCTTCAAGCAATTTCGCATTTTTGTAACGAGGACTGATATGCGTTAGAAAAAGCTTTTCCACGCCTGCTTCTTTAGCCACCATTGCAGCCTGCTTTGCAGTAGAATGTCCATATTCCTTTGCTTTATCTTCAAGGCTTGAATCGAAGGTTGCATCGTGAATCAAAACATCGCTTCTGGTGGCAAGCTTTATTATACTCTCGCACGGCATGGTATCACCCGTTATCGTAATTTTTCTTCCTGGACGTGGCTCTCCAAGAACCATATCTGGTGTTATGAGTTTTCCATTTATCTCTACCGCAAAGCCATTCTGCAATTTTCTAAACAACGGACCTTCTGGAATACCAAGCTCCAAAGCCTTCTGCTTATTGAATCTGCCCGGCCTTTCATCTTCTTCCAGAGCATATGCTAAAGCCGGAACATTATGGCATGCTTCCGCAACCTTTATTTTATATCCATCGAATTTTATTTCATCTCCGGGTTTAAGCTCATGGGCGTATATTGGATAAGACGGCTTGAAGTAGCCTAACCTTGTTACAATTTCAACAATGCTCTTCATTCCTCTCGGTCCATATATGTGCAAGGGTTGCTGTCTGTCATTGAGCTGCAATGTTTGAATAAAGCCAGGCAATCCCAGAAAATGATCTCCATGGAAATGGGTTATGAAAATTTTGCTTATCTGCATATAGCTTAGCTTTGAACGCTGAAATTGCCGTTGCGTTCCCTCACCGCAATCAAATAGAATTACCTCGCCACCTCTTTTTATAGCCACTGCAGAAACATTCCTTTGAACAGTAGGCCAGGATCCGCCAGTCCCGAGGAAATGAATGTACAATTGCATGATTTAAAAGCACGCCTTTATTAAAACCTAACCGAATTCATTTAAAGCTTTTACAACTTCCGCCACATGCGTCAGGGCGGGGCCGCCGCCCATCAGGATTGCGACGGTGGCTGTCTCCAAGATTTCTTCTTTTGTGGCTCCCGCGTTAAGAGCGCTCTCCACATGAAGTCCAATGCAGTATTTGCATCGAGCCGTTATGGCTGTAGCCAGAGCAATGAGCTCCTTTGTTTTTGTATCCAGATGCTGCTCCTTCATTGTTGCATCCATGAATTTTTTGAAGTGGCGAACCACCTCTGGATTATTCTTTGAAAGAACTTTCATTGCTTCATAAAAATCCTGTATCGCATCTTTTATTTCTCCCATGATGGTAAACATGCATGATATAAAATTTTTAGGATGTGCTTAAAAAATGCACACTCGTTCTCTCGTTCCTTATTATGATTTCATTTCCTATGACAATCTCTATCCTTTCAAAATATTTCCCAAATTTTATTTTCCTTTCCTCACTCAAATTCCCTGCTTTAACTTTAATGAAATAATTTCCGGCAAGATTCGTTATATTCGAAAATGTTCTGCTTTCATTGGAAGCGAGGGTAAAACTTGAATTGAAGAATTCTCTTCCATCCATTGCCATTAAAACAATGCTAACGTTGATGCTTTCATTTCCTTCATTTATCACATATATTTCCATTGGCTCATAACTCATCCACCATTTTATGAAAAATGTAATTAAAACAATGGAAAAGAAAAGAAGAATGATCTTTTGCCACAACTTCATTTAATCACCTTCTCTGCAAATTCAACGAGGCTATATACAACATGCTCTCCATTTTCATTTTCATGTCTGTCGAGATAGTAGGCTGTTGCGCCAGCATTTCTGGCTGCGATATAATCAAATTCATAATTGTCGCCAACATGAATTAAGCTATCGCATTCTATCCCAATTTTTTTGCATACTTGCCTGTAAACATCGCTATCCTTCTTCGTTTTATTGAAATGATTCACTGCAGAAAAAACATGGCTAAAATATTTTTTTAGACCAAGCTCATTCAATTCAAATTCGATAAATTCGAGGGCAGCATTAGATATTATTATAAGGCTCCTCCCTTTCAACATTTCAAGAGCTTTTAATGCATCTTCATATAATCCAAGCTTGTCCCTGCATTTTTTGAATATTTCTTTGTAATCCATTTTTAAATTGAATTTATTCAGCCAGTAATTTATATCATACCATTCTATTGCTTCCGGACCAATCTTCAAATATTCTTCCTCGATATATCTTTTAGCTTCTTCAAAGCTCATTCCATTCTTTTTTGCATACTCTCTAGGAATTTCCTCAAGCCATACAGCATCGACAAAATCCATTTTTACGAGTGTTCCATCCAAATCAAACGATATCACATTCATTCTATCACATATATCCTTCCATCATATTCAACAATCTTTACTTTTTCCTTTCCCTTTGCCTTTTTGTCGACGAAATATGTCTTGTATGTTTTTGAATCCATTATATAAACACCGTCTTTGCTTTCATGCAAAACAATTGCATCCCTCGTTTTCAAATCCATTATTTTAGCCTTTTTCATTTCATCCCTGTAAATATATTTTTTCTCTCCCTTCAATGAAATCAACTCTATTTTCTTCCCTATCCCTTCTATTCTGTACACCTCGTCCTTAAATTTAATGAATGTTCCAACTCCATATTCTGGTAATCTTACAAGATAGGTGTCTCTATATACTTCAACACCATCCTTCATTCCGACGAGGGAAGAAGAGCTTTTATATTCTGCCTTATAAAAATTTTTCAACTCTCTTGCAATTGAATGAGCAACTTTTTTACTCCCTATGTAATAATTCAAGCCTTCTTCCACTCTTTCCTTTTTCATTATAAATGAATTTCCTTCTTCAACTCTCTTTGTGATAACCTCTTCCATCTCTTTTTCAAGTTTCCTACTCAAATCTTTCTTTCTTATTTGCAATATCGCTTCAAAATATCCACCTTTCTTAAGGGAGCATTTCTCACACAGCCTTTTTTTAAATCTTATTTCAAATTTTCTCTCTTCTATAATTTTTCTTCCTTCAAAATAGCCAGTGCACCTCGCAATGCTGTTTTCAAAATCTATTTCAAGATTGCAATCTATTTCATGGCGTATATTTTTACGGAGGTATTCTTCAATTATGTTTTCCAGCCTTCCATGCTTCCATTCTCCATCTATGTTATATGCTCCACAATTCCTGCATACCTTTACGAGCACCTGAGAAGGAATAACAAAGAATCTCTTTTTCTTTAGATAGCAGTCTATGCATAGCCCGCTGTATAGCTTCTCTGCTTCTTTTCCGCATTCAACGCACATCATTTTTTGCTAATAAATGCACACCTATTTAAACATAAGCATCACATTTTCCCAATTTTCTTCAAAAACTCATGGGCTTTCCTCAAAACTTTTTTATCCCCATCGTATGTGACTCTTTCTATTGCCTCCTCGAATGGCAACCATGCATAATCTGTATGTTCAAAAGATAGCTTAACATCTTTTGTATTGCTCTCAGCCAGCAAATAAACAACCACTTTGAATATTGTCCTCCCTTCCTTCCTGTAAAAATAGCTTATTTTCTCTCTGAAGCCTTCTATTATCTTCAAATTCTCTCTTTTCAAGCCAGCCTCCTCCTCCGCCTCCCTGAAAAAAGTCTCCTCCATGGTTTCGCCCTTCTCAATATTTCCCTTAACGAATCCCCAGTGCCCCCATCCATATTTGAGCAGCAAATACTCCCGCCCGCAGAATATAACGGCGCCGCAACTTTTTTCCACTGGCATTTATTCACCTGCCATTCTCGCAAGTTCTTCAACAGCTTTTTTATATTCTTGTCCACGCTTTTCCAAAATTTTTTCAACATGTTTCGCAAGCTCCTTCCCGAATTCTTTCTCCATTTTTGAATATTTCCATTCCTCTATCCTTGCATTTGTGGCGAGGAGAAAAGCATACAACAAAGCTTTTTCCTTCACATCCATTTTTTTCCCTTTGGCTACTTTCATTACCCCTTCTATTCCTCCAGTGATATATGCTCTTGCCATTTCATCTATAAAGCGTGTTATTCTTCCTCCTTCAACGCTTGGCAACTCAGAAAGCAATGCTTTCTTTTTTACCTCTTCCCATTTCCTTTTCAATTCATTTGTGTCTATTCCATATTTCTCAAGCAATTTTGCTGAAGATGGCTGCTCCAGAATTATTGCATTTTTCTCGTTTTCGAGAATTTCTCTAACAAAATCTTTCTCCCATTCCTTGGGTTTCAATAAAGAAAGCACTTCATCAACATCATTTCCATAACATTTTCCACCAACTATGAAAACTTTTTTCTTTTCAATGCTCCACATCACCATATCCTTATAATTCTGTATATATTTTCTGTCAGTCTGGCGACCTTTAACATAAAAAGAAGGATCAGGCTTTTGTTTAAGCTCGTCTTCAATTATGCATTTCTCGCATTTTTTCTGGCATTTTATCACTTCCGCAAAAACATCTATGCTCGCCTTTTTCCAGAAATCTGGATAGTAAAAATACTGGCTCATTTCCGCCAGGCTATTTCCGTCGCCGCACACCTTTATTTTATTTCCATCCCATTTTATAGATATGTATTCTTTCTCCCTGCATTCAAATTTTTCCTTCAAAAATTTAATGAACTCTTCTGGCATCTCATCTGCACATATTATCTTATCTGGCATTGAAAACAAATTCACCTTTTTCTTTTTCGCAAAATTTGTGTAGCCCAGCAAACGTAAATTTGGCTTATCCCAGTTTTGAATGGCTATCAAATATTCATCTTTTGCTTTCCCCCTCTTGGCATATAACACGCTTTCATTGCCGATTTTTTTATAAGCAAGATATGGGATTTTTTTCTCGTTTGCCATCAATATGGTTAAAGCAAGGGCAGCAAGCAAATCCTTTCCCTTAGCAACTTTTTGAAGAAATGATTCATCTTCAAATTTATCTATGGTTTTCTTCATTTTTTCAAAAGGATTCTTTTTGCTCCTGCATTCTGGTAAAATCATATATGGATTTTTCTTCAGCTTTTTTGCCATATCAATGATTTTCTTCTCATGCTGTTTCGTTGCTATCCTTATCTTGTATTGCATAAAAATAATGGCTGCATTTTATATCATTCTTTTGGCTTGATGATATTTATAATTGAAAGTGAATATGGGGGAATTGATTGTATCAAAAGATGTATTTAATGCATTAGTTAAGATTAGGGAAGAACTTGATCAAATAATAGAGAGTATTGAAATAATGAATGATAAAAAATTGATGGAAGGAATAGATAGAGCGATGAAAGACGTTGAGAAGGGCAAAATATATGAGTTAGAAGATATAGATGAGCTTTTCTAAAATTAAGATTTTAAAAGAGTAAAAGACGAAGAGATTAAGAAGAGGCTAAAGAGAATTATTGAAAAATTAAGAGAAAATCCAGGAAGCGGACAAACCATTGAGGTATAAATTGGCTGGCTTAAGAAGTATAAAAATTTCCTCTTTCAGAATCATTTATCAGATTAAAGATGATAAAATTATTCTCCTAAAATTTGGTCATCGGAAGATTGTGTATAAACCATAAATTTTCCTTCTCCATTCTTTTGCCAAAATTATTTATGCTGCCATTTGATTAAACATATGGCAAGGGAGATTGGAAAAATTATTGTTCCTGTTGATGGATCGGAAGAAGCAAAAAAGGCAGCGAAGAAAGCAATATACATTGCAAAGCATCTGAAGCAAAGCATAACAGCTTTATATGTCATCGATGCATCTCTCACAATAAACTATGGAATTGGAAGCGATATGCTTTCTCCAGATTTTTCAATGCTGCTGAGAAAAGAGGCAGAGATTGTGTTGAATGAGGTTGCAAAAATGGGAAAAAGGAACGGGGTGAGAGTCATTAAAAAAATTGTTGAGGGAATTCCATCTGAGGAAATAATAAAGTTTGCAAACAAAAATGATTTGATCGTTATGGGAAGCAGAGGAAGAAGTGCAATTGAGAGAATACTTATAGGAAGCGTATCCGAAAAGGTTTTGCATCATGCTCCATGTTCTGTAATGATTGTAAGGTAGCAAAAAATTTTTGATGGAAGCAAATATAATAACATGAAAAAAGCGTTAACGATAGCTGGCATTGATAGCGGCGGCGGCGCGGGCGTGCTGGCAGATGTGAAAACTTTTGTTTCATTTGGCGTATATGGCATGGCTGCCGTTACTGCTGTAACAGCTCAGAATACCGTGGAAATCAGAGGCATACATGCTCTGCCTTCTAGCATGGTTGAGAAGCAAATAAGGGCTGTCATCGACGACATCGGTGTGGATGCTGCAAAAACAGGAATGTTGTTCGATGCTTCCATAGTAAGAAGTGTTGCGAAAGCTTTGCGTGGCCATGAATTTCCTCTCGTCGTTGATCCTGTGATGATTTCAAAAAGCGGGACAAGATTGCTTAAAGAAAACGCCATCGAGGCTTTAAAAAAATATATTTTTGGTATAGCCACGATAATAACACCAAATAAAAATGAGGCTGAAGTTCTCGCAGGATTTGAAATAAATGGCATGGAAGATGCAATCAAAGCTGCTGAAATGATTGCCAAAGAAGGAATAGAATATGTTTTGATAAAGGGAGGGCATTTAAGAGAAAAAAAAGCTATAGATATACTCTATCACAACGGAAAGATAAAGAAATATTCGAAGGCTTGGCAGCAGGGCTGCACCCACGGCGTGGGCTGCAGTTTTTCGGCAGCGATAACTGCGAATTTAGCAAAGGGAAAAAGTGTTGAGGATGCAATAAAAATAGCAGAAGAATACATAACGATTGCAATAAAGCATGGAGCGAGAATTGGAAAGGGACATTGCCCTGTGAATCATGTTGCATATATGCGCATCCCATATGAAAAATGGAATGTTTATTCAACGTTAAAAAAAGCGGTTGATGAAATAGCAAAATGCAAGGATTTCATAAATTTCATACCGGAAGTTGGAACGAATTTTGCATATTCATTGCCGAAAGAATTTGTTGATGGAATTGCTGCCATAGCTGCTGTGAATGGAAGGATTGTTAAA
The DNA here is from genome assembly GCA_021157745.1 of Thermoplasmata archaeon. Taxonomy (GTDB): domain Archaea; phylum Thermoplasmatota; class E2; order UBA202; family JdFR-43; genus JAGGXW01. The sequence goes on along the minus strand of JAGGWA010000132.1, from coordinate 410 downwards.
GGAAAAAATGTTATTTTGAAAGGAGAAATAGAGTTTGGTGCATCAAGGCATCTTGCAAAAGCATTGATGAAGGCAATGGAATATGACGAAAATGTTAGGGCGGTGATGAATATAAAATATGATGAGAAGATTATAAGAACTGCAAAAAAGCATTTTGCAGTATCGTATTATGATAGAAGAGAAGAACCAGAAAGAATAAAAAGGAAGGAAGGAGCAACCGTTCCATGGGGTGTGGAGACAGCTATAAAAAAAGCTGGAAAAATGCCAGATTTGATATATCATAAAGGAGATATTGGAAAAGAAGCGATGATTTTGATATTTGGAAAAAATCCGATAGATGTCTTAAAAAAATTTTATAAGTTGAAGGATTCGTTATAAAATCAATGGTGCCTGTAATTTCTTTTCGCCAT
>JAGGWA010000139.1 GCA_021157745.1 Thermoplasmata archaeon | reverse complement strand
GTTTTTTAACGAATTCTGGCAACTCGCCATAGCCATGTTCTTCAAATGGCACCTTCACAACTTCTACATTCTTTATTTCTTCATCTTCTATTTCTATGAATGTGTAGTATTTGCATCTTCAAAATGCATACTTATCTCGCTTTCCAATCCTTTTTCATCTTCGCTTGGTATTGCAATTTTCATGATTTGAAATACAAACTCTCCTTAATAATTTTTGCAAAGTAAAACTTATATAATAGCATTTTATTAACAAATTGTTAGCAAAATGTGAGCAATATGAAAGCGATGGTCGTTTTATCGGCGACGATTCTTCTCCTTGCCTCATTGAGTTATTTGGTGGAAGCAAATGCAAATGATCATGCAGCCACTCATAAATTGAAAGTATCGAAATCGATGTTCCCTCGTTTTTATCAAAGATTGCTTGAGATCATAAAAGAAAGAGCTTATCAGAAAGTGAGGCAGCAATATCAAAAGAAGATTTTGAAAATGGCAACCAATGAAAATTATGAAGAAAAAAATACAATGGGCGATGGTGAGCAGCATGAAAAGCAAAATTTCACATTCAACTGGACATTCATGATTTATCTGGATGGCGACAACAATCTATGGAATTATGCAAACAAAAAGCTCAATGAAATTTTGAATATAAGGAAAGCAGGCATGGCTATCGTTATCTTATATGATGGCAACAAATACAATGATTCATGTCTCTATGCTATAACAAACGACAAAATTGAAAGAATTAATAGGAGCGAGGCCAACATGGGCAGCGGCGCCACCCTGAAAGAATTCATATCCATTGCAAAGAAAAATTATTCCGCCCGCCATTACATGCTTGAGATATGGGGTCATGGAAATGGATGGATGGGGGTCGCTTTCGATAAAACGAATAAGGACTACCTTACATTGAAAGAGCTGAAAAATTCGATAGGCGGAATAGATATAATCTCCTTTTCTGCATGTTACATGGGAAGCATGGAGGTGGCGTATGCATTGAAAGACAAAGTCAGCTATTTTATTGCCCCTGAGGGAGCAATGCTTGCAAGCGGCTTGCCTTATGAAAAAATCTTTGAAGAATTCAACGCATCCATGGATTGCGAGAGTATGGCAAAATTGATAGTTAGAGAATACGGAAAATATTATATCCACACATCCACAAACTTTGCTGCATGGAATTTAAGCAAACTGGATGAGCTTGTGGAAGCCATCAATAATTTCTCTGCTTCTTTGAACAAAAGCATGGTTGAAATAGCAAGAAATGTGACTGCCATCGATTCAAAATTCGTTGATTTATATGAATTTGCAAAATTTTTTGGGGAAAAAGATATCATGGAGGCCATAAATGAAACAATAATTTCCAAATTTGGGAATTTGCATGGAATAGAAATTTATTGCCCATTGCCAGAGTATCATTCGAACAAATATTCATCTTTAAGTTTTTCCATTGCCACCCACTGGGATGAGATATTATAAATGGCCAGTTTCTATTTCTGATATAACTGGCACAATTTGCTCTTTTCTGCAATTATTGAAAGCCCTGTATACGAGATCATTTCTAATGTAATAATGCATTTTCTTTCCACAGAAAGGACACCTTTTTGGTTGACGATGCTTTTTGATTGATAACGTTGCTCTATTTATGGTTTGTCTGTATTAAAACATCAATTTGCTATCATTTTGCAATTATTCATCAATTATTGAGCCAACAACTATTTAAATAGATTTCGCTTTTTTCAATCGTGAGAAAATGAAAGTCGGTAGTAAAAAAGCAGGGGTTATTTTTTTAACTCTCTTATTGAGCTTATCTGTTATTGTGCCCATAAACAGGGTGGCGTCTGTACCAACTGGAAATCATGAAATTGTTTTTATAAGCCATACTTACGATGAAATAAGGAATGTTTCCAGATGGACTTATCTGGTTAAATCTGGAAGCCATCCTTCGATAAGTCACTGGGTAATGGAACTGGGAGGATGCATAGACGAGAATGACATTGTGAATGCATCCGAGTACTATGAATACATGTCTATGTCTCATCCTGATCCTACCACAGGATTGGCTGGCATCAAATTTGATGATGGTTACGAAGATAATGAACAAAGAACGATATGGTTTGAGCTAAAAGGAGATTATCCGGAAGGAGATGTGGAAGTGGCGATAAAGGCGGGATGCCGCGTTGATTATGGATATGTAACAGGGCCAGTCTGTCCCTGCTACATTAAAGGAAGAGTATGGCATGATGAATTCCATGATATGAATCATCAGGTTGATGGAATTAAAGATGACAATGAAGAAGGCATAGAAGGCGTAGTGTTAGAGTTATATGATGTAAGCGGCAATCTTCTACATACTGCAACCACAGATGAGAATGGAAATTATAGTTTTGCAGTCTCATCCTATGGCTGGTATAGGGTTAAAATCGCCGATTCAAATTTTGATGGTTTACTGAAGAACTGGTATTCAAGCGATGGAAATGACGATCATCAAACATGGGTATATATTGGATGTGGAGAATGCGAAAAGCATACTGATTTCGGCTTTTTCCATACGTGTATAAGCTTGCAAAAAACAGGACCCACGCATGCCGTGCCAGGGCAGCAAATAACATATCATTTTGTTGTAGAAAATTGCGGCGATGTCGTGCTGCATGGCGGCGCCCATGTTTATGATGAGTTGTTGAATCCGTATGGTGATCATGAAATATGGGAGCATGTTGTTTGGCCTGGCGAGGTGTATGAATTTAACAAGTCTTATGAAATTCCTGCTGATTATTGTGGGTGGCTAAACAATACTGCTACAGCTATAGGTCATCCAAGAATTGACTATGACTGCTGTTATCATCGTTACTATCCAGATGTTTATGACGAATCAAGCTGGAATGTAAGGGTCATTTGCAGTCATCCAAGTGTAGAAATCGAAAAGAAAGTTTGGAATGAAAGCACAAATGAATGGGAAAAATCAACGGATGCATATCTCGGAGAGATTGTGAGGTTCAATATAAGTGTGCGCAACGATGGGAATGAGAACTTAAGTAACATAAATATTACTGATTATCTGCCATCATGGCTCCATTATGTAGGTAATGCAACGTTGAATGGCGTGGCAACGGAGCCAAATACATGGGGAAACAACCTTACTTGGTTCATTGATTCACTGCTGCCTTCAAGCGTTAGCCACATTGAATTTGATGCGAAAGTAATTGGATGCCCTTCATGCAACCTCATAAGTTTCCTTATTGAGGATAATTTCACTGGAGTGGATGGGAACACTTCGAGCTGGTCAACTGGCGATAATATGGTGGATCTTGGAGTAAACCAGTGGAGCTTATTGAATCATCACGGCAATGTGTATGCTTATGTTGATAACGAGACAAATTCATGTCCCTGCGGTTGGGGCGATTGCTGTGGTTGCGATGGCTGCTATGACAATGATGGTTGCGATCATTGCAACGAGAATCGTACATTAACACATCGTGGAACGAGAGGGCTTGGAATATTGGATGGAAGCGAAGATGATGAAGTCGATAGAACAGAAGGCATAGAAAAAATGTTAATTTCTTTTGATATTCCACACAAACTGTGCGGGTTTGAGGTTCGCTCCCTGTTTTCGGAAGAAGGATGCAATGGGGAGGCGGAGGCAGGCGACGCAAAATTTTATATGGATAGAACCGAGGTTGGGCAATCTCATTTTGAGGGCATAGAGGAAGGAGGAAACGGCACACTCATACAGAATATTTCAGGTATTATTGTGGATAAAATTATCTTTTATATTGGAAATGAGGAATACAAATCATACAGTGATTTCTCTGTGGCAAGGATTTGGATAGAAGATGTGAATGTGGCAAATGTGACTGCATATTGTGAAAAAACAAATGAGACGTTATGTGATAGCGATTATGCGGAGATAAATGTAATATGTAAGCAGGCTAATGTTGGCATTGAAAAGTATGTAAGCAATGACAATTCAACATGGATGGACGAGCTTGCATTTCATTCTGGGGACACAGTTTACTGGAACATTACTGTAATAAACAATGGGGACATTGATTTGAACAATGTATATGTAAATGATACGAATGGTAATAGCTTTGGTCCATTTAGTTTATTGGTTGGAGAAGCAAAATCATTTTATTATACAACGACAGCATCTCAGGATACCAACAATACCGCTACTGTTGAAGGAAGCTATCATCATAGAAAGGTGCGCGCAAGTGATAATGCAAGCATTGTCGTAATAAATCCAAGCATGGCAGTAACAAAGGAAGTAAATAAAAGCGTTATTCATTCTGGTGAAACCGTAACATATTGGGTAAATGTAACAAATACTGGCGATGTCAATTTAACACCCATAGTAATAATTGATAATCAAAGCTTGTCATTTTCATATGTTGGAGGAGATGATGGCGATGGAATATTTGAACCGGGGGAAACATGGATATACACGAATGTAACTACAATAGACAAGGATACCTCAAATAAAGTAAATGTTTCAGCTCAAGACGAAATAGGAAAAACAGTTTACGCAAAAGACACAGCGCATGTAAATGTAATAAATCCAGGCATAACCATTCAAAAGGAAGTAAGTAACGATAATTCATCATGGCAAAAAAGCATAACAATTCATGAAAATGACATTGCATACTGGAAGATTGTTGTTAAAAACACAGGAGACTGCATGCTTTACAACATATGGATCAATGATAGTGGAATAAGCAAATTCATTTCATCATTGGCAATAGGAGAAAGTAAAACAATATACTGGCATAGCAGCTATGACAATGATTTCACAAATGTTGCAAATGTTTCTGCAAAAGACGAGCTTGGCATGCAAGTTAAAGCAAGCGATTCAGCAAGCATTCATGTTATAAAAGCAGGATTGAACATAGAAAAGAAAGCAAATGTAACAAAAGCTCATGCTGGAAGCATTGTTAACTATACAATATATGTGAACAATACTGGAAGCGATGTGCTATACAACATATGGGCAAATGATAGCAAACTTGGAATATCTAAATATATTGGAACTTTAGCAGCAGGCCAAAGTTATTGCT
>JAGGWA010000116.1 GCA_021157745.1 Thermoplasmata archaeon | reverse complement strand
TTCCATATCTGGGGTATGTTAACATTGCTATTCTTCAAAGTTTCAAGTATATATGGAATGTTTGGCGTTGGCTCGCCACCAACCCAATTTATGTTTTTTGCCCCTCTTTCATAAGCTTTTTCAATGTATTCAGCCATTTTCTCTGGCTCTATATATAAGCCAGCCTGTCTCTGAGATATATCCCAGTTCTGACAATAAACGCATTTAAAATTGCAGCCTGAAAAGAATATTGTGTATGATGGAATCAAAAAGCTTTCCTCTCCATAATGCATGAAATGGGTTGCAATGCTCGCTTTCGTTACGCCGCACACTCCCTTTTGCCTGCTCCTGTCAACATTGCATCTATGCTCACAGAGATTGCAATGATGAAACGTATCCCATGCTTTCTCCAGCAATTCATCAAAAGCCCCATTTTCCTTGCTCTTCAAATATCTTGCTTTTTCTCTGCCCTTAAGAATGGCATAATAGCGTTCAAGCATTTTTTCTTACTATTCTGCCTCTTGGTTCTTCTTCTTCAAAAATAACCGCCTGAAATCTGTATATTCTAACATCTTTGCTAAACCAGCAATCTGGAGGCAATCCAGCTTTCATGCAAGTTTCATTCAAAAATTCCATTTCATCCCAGCCATACTCGGTTGCAACCTGCGGGAGCAGCAAGCCGCGATAAAATCCTTTCTCAACTATTAATCCATCCCTCCCAACTTTTATTTCTTTTATGTACTCCTCTGGCCTACTAACTTTGATTATTTCTGGCCTCGTAAGTATGCTAACTTCTACAACAATTTCATCAAGTTCATTTTCCTGCAAAGGAGGAAAACGAGGATCATGACATGCAGATATGGCAGCTTCTTTCAGAGCATCTTTCAATGGCATTATTGGCTCTGGTATGCCTATGCAGCCACGAAGCATCTTCGATGGATATTTATTTATGGTGACAAAAACTCCGTGCTTTTCTTCAAAAATTTTTCCATCTAATTTATCTTCAATTTCTTCTCCTTTAACATGCCTTTCAATAACATATCTTGCATATCTAACAGCTTTTTCTCCATCTTCAAAACCTATCTCAATCATTCTATCACTCCAAACCAAGTTCTCTTTTATCTCTCCCAGCTTCCTCAAGCACACTCTCAGCAACATATATGTCGCATCCTTCCCTTACAGCAAGAGCTATGCAATCGCTTGGGCGAGCATCAAGCACAATTTCTTTCCTTTTTCCATCTCTTTCCATCTCAATGTAAAGTTTTGCAAGAAAAATTCCTTCCGCAAGGTCATCGATAACAACCTTTTTTATTGAGCCACCCATAGAATTTATCACCTGTATGAATAAATCGTGCGTTAGAGGGCGATGAAATCTTATTCCATTTAGCCCATTCATTATGCTTTCCGCCTGAGTATGGCTCACATATATGGGCAGTGCTTTGTTCTCGTTCACCAAAACTATTTCAGAATATTTTTCCCCTCTCGCAACGGCAGGGTATACTTCCATTTTTATCAATTTCATTCTACCTCCGCTAACTTTTTAATTCTATCTATAATATTGGGATGAGATGAAAATATTTCCATTATTTTATCGAATTTGCTTGCTTTGGCATGGGAGGCAAATAATTTAACTTCATACTCATCCAAATGACCATCCATATTCAAGTCAGCTTTTCTCAATTCCATTAAATCATGCCTTGCCTTAGATGGATCAGTTGCAAAAAATGCTTTCATACCCTCTACCCTCTTTATTTCCTCAACCGGCATTCCATATGTGGCAAGGGTAATACGATACAATGCGGAGGCAAGCAAATGCGGCTTTTTAGTGAGCTCTGCAGAGCCATAGTCAGCATAGTATTCACGAAGCCTGTTGACGTATAAAACAATAAGATTGGTGAGTAAATAAACTAAAAAAGCGATGGCGGCGACGGCGCCATTCCGCCTGTCCCTGCTCCAGAGGGAATTCCAGAATATGAGATAGCTTATCAAAGGAATGACAGATAGCATTGTTATAACAACCATGTCACGATGCTTTATATGCGATATCTCATGGCCCAAAACAGCCTCTATTTCTTCCCTATTCAAAATTTTTAGCAATCCTTTTGTAACGCAAACCCTTCCATCTTTCTTGCTTCTTCCAAAAGCAAATGCATTTGGTATGGCAACATTGGCTATTCCAACTTTTGGCTTTGGTATTCCTGCCTGCTTTGCAAGTCTTTCAACAATTTCATGCAACCATGGCATTTCTTTCTCGCCTACATATTTAACATGCATCGTTGCCTCAACAATCTTCGGGCTGAGCCAGTATTGCAGGAACGCGAGCATGAAAGCAAAAAATGCAAGGAAAATGAATGCCGTTGTTCCATAAAAGCCGAGCAAATAAGCTATCAAAACAATGAGTCCATAAAGTATTGCGAATATGGCTGCTATAGCAATGAACATCCTTCCATATAACCACAATTTAGCCATTCTGATAAAATAGAAGGCGTGATATTAATATTTTACCTCTCCCATAAATTCGTTTTTGCTGAGCAATATTATTATGAGAGCTATTATGCTTAGCACACTTCCGATGAAAAATCCTATGGAAAATATGCCAAATATGGAAGCTATTAAAGCTATAACAAAGCCTTTTTTCAAGAAGCAAAATATTGCCCCTATCAAAGGAAGAAAAGATATTATTAGTATGGCTGTCGCAATGACAGGAATCAGTTTTATGAATGTGGACTGCAAATCGCTTTCCTTTTCAATTCCGCCTCCATTTTTCAAAACAAATTTTGAAGTTATTGCTATTCTTGTTGGAAAAACAAATATTTTTGCCTCTATTTTCTTATAACCTTCTTTCTCTATCTCGAGCAAATGCTTTCCCGCGCTAACATTTTTTAAAATAAATATTCCTTCTTCATCTGTAACTCCTGTAAAATTTCCATCCAAGTAAACCCTGGCGCTCTGTATGGCACCGCCATCCTCATCAACAACCTTCCCTCTATATTCTCCTGTTCCATGATACAATGCACTTTCCCCACTCAACAAAAGCCCACCCATCGCAGCCCCCAGCACGAAAACAACGAGCAGCAGGGCGCCCGCCACCGCCAGCCTGCTCGTCGGCTTTATCTTTTGCACGGTTGGATGAATGACTTGCATCTCGCCCGTTTCCTTCCTTTCCCCGCTCACATCCACCTTTATCTTCATTCCGCAATTTGGGCATGTTGCAGTTTGAACACCTGTTGCCCCATCCGGAACCTCAACGATTACATATTCGCCGCAATAGGGGCATCTTGTTTTTCCTTTCACAATAGCAATTGAATTTTAAATATAAAAATGTGCTGCTTAAGGCAGTTAATTATATAAATCGAAATGTATATATATTTTGGAGGCGAAAAATGAAAGGAAAAACTATATTGGTAGGTGTATTGGTTGCAATACTCGTGACATCGGTGATGCCAATTATGAATGGACAGGCAACAAATGAACAATTTTTGATAAATGCCAAAAAAGTCGATTTTAACTACAAAACATTTGGAAAGAGTATAGCAACAGCAAACGGTGGCAATGTTTTGTTAAGTACAGATAGCCCAGAAGATGACTATCTTCCAGCCATAACAGTGGATGCAAATGGAAACATAGTTGCAGTATGGACTCATGAAGTAAGTGCTGTAGATGGTGACATTGGTATAGCATATTCCACAGATAATGGGGCAACATGGACCACTGGAATTTTACAGGTAGAGGGATTCCAGTATTATGCGGATATCGGCTACATGCCTGGAAGCAGTTACGAAGGACCAGCATGGAGTGGATTGTGGATTGACTCTCTGGATCCAACAAGAGATGCAGGTACTTTCTTCCTCATTACAGACATAACAGATGAGAATACATGGGCTGGCTATCTGTGGGCTGATGGAAGCAGACCAGGTGCAAGTGACATGTGCGTAGAGGATGACATGTGGTTCCATGAATATAGCTTCGATACCACAGGACCAGTAATTGGAATGGTTAACGATGACCAAGGAATGTATCAGGGAATAATGTTGTGGTGGCTTGGAGTGGATGACACTGGTGTGCCAAGCAATGTTGTTTCAAATTGGGATGCTGAATCAGTATTGAAGACTTCCCCTGCCAAGAATGTTGATATGGCCCCACATCATGATAGCGATCCAGCCTGGAGTGAAAATGATTACTTCCATTTCGTTAGTGAGCATTTGAATGCAACGAGTGGACATTCAGAAATAGTTTATAAGAAATGCATTCCACCAGAGCAGGATGATATTGAATTCGTACCAACACAGTATTATCTTGTGCAGGATCCAAACTTGGATGCAAGGGATCCAGAAGTGGATAGCGACGGAGACAATGTCGTCGTTGTTTACATGATGAAAAGCGTATATGGAGACTGGGACATAAAATGCAAGTATAGCAGCGATGGAGCAGCCACATGGAGCGATAGTGTTGTTGCTGGAGAACAACTCGTTGATGAAACAAATCCAGCCGTTTACGTGAGTGGCAATAATGTATATGTTGCCTACATAAGCAATGGAAATCTATATTTGAAGATATCCAAGGATGGCGGCGCCACATGGGGCGAAGCAATCCAGATAAACGATAATCCTGGAAGTGTTGTTGCTGGAGATGGATATGTCGACATATCTGCAGGCGGAATTGTATGGGTGGACAACAGAAACGGAAACAGTGACATATATTATGCTCCAATTCCAGCTCCAAGGATAGTTATACAGAGCGTATCTGGAGGAATGGGAATAACAGTTACTGTTGCAAATGTCGGCACTGAGGATGCAGAAAATGTTCCATGGAGTATAGATGTTTCTGGTGGCCTTGTAATACTTGGAAAGCATGCTGAGGGAACAATTGCATCGCTTCCAGCAGGTGGAAGTGCGACAATAGGCACAGGCTTCA
>JAGGWA010000156.1 GCA_021157745.1 Thermoplasmata archaeon | reverse complement strand
TTATTTTCGTAGCCATCGCGAACAAAAACATAGTTAATGGCGACAACGATATTCCTTCCCTCTTTTTCCATTTCCTTTAATTTTTCTGGCTGAATTATTGTTGCTTCTATTCCATATTTAGCGAGCTCTTCCTTCGCAATGTTTGCTCTGAATCCAGTATCGCAATATAGCATGATTTCATTGTCTTTTAGAAAGTCTATATAGAAATCCAAATCCTGCCATGGCACATTTATGGCTCCCTTAACATGTTCCTTAACGAACTCTTCTCTCGTTCTGACGTCTATGATAACCTTCATTTATTCAATCCTCTTTTCTCCTTCCCACAGCCCATGTATGTTGCAGAATGATAATGCCTGCAACACTCCCTTTTTATTTGTTGAAAATGTAAATGTTGCCACTGGCTCCGTTAAGGGATCGTCATGTCCTGTAAATGCAACTCTTCCAATCATTTTCGGAAATTTTTCTCCATCTGGCTTGAAATATAATTCTATCCATGCAATGTGATGTTCCATGGTGTTGGGATGCTTTATTTCCTTACCTACACTCACTTCCACCTTCACCATTCCATCTTTCTTTTCCAAAATTTCTATAACTGGAACGTGTTTTTCCCCTTTCCAGTCTCCAGATTGTATTTCATCCTTCAACATTTTACTCACCTCCTAAAATTTCCTCTATTTCCTTTCTTCCTTTTTCCAATTCTTCAACCTGTTTTTCATCATATTTCAGCAACATGGCTAAAAACTCACCAACATGTGTTTTTTCCTCATTTGCAACATCCATCAAAACATCTTTTATTTTTTCATCTTTGACCATAGCTGCCATCTGCTCATACAAATTTATGGCATCCAGCTCTGCTATTATCGCTGCCCTAAGAACTTCTTTTTCAACATTTTCTTTTATTTCTGCCGGTATTTTTGACAGCATCATTCCACCTCTTCCTTTCTTTGTGCAAGCTCCCGATCCAGCATGAAAATTCCGTTACTACTGTCTATCATCTTAAGCCTTGATATTATTTCCTCATCATTGGCTTCCTCTTCAACCTGCTCATCAATAAACCACTGCAGCATGTTGAATGTAGCCCTGTCTTTCTCTTCTTCAGCAAGCTCAACAAGGTTGTTTATGCACTCCGTTATATGTTGCTCATGTTTCAGCGTTTCCTCAAATGCATGTAATGGGCTGCGCCATTCATGCGGCGGCGCCTTGATTTCATGCAGCTTAACCTTTCCGCCTCTGGCGATAATATAGTCATAAAATTTCATTGCATGTCCCAGCTCTTCTTTGGCTTGGACTTTCATCCAGTTGGCAAAGCCTTTTAGTCCAATGTTTTCAAACCATGCAGACATGCTTAAATAAAGATAGGAGGAGTAGAGCTCCTCGTTTATCTGCTTGTTCAATGCTTCCAGCATTCTTTCTCCAATCATGCTTCCACCCACGCCATCTTTTTATCTCTTAAGCTTTTGTTGAGCAAATTGGCATGCTCACATGTTATTGGCAACTCTGCTATTCTATGCAACGTTATGCCATCGTTGATTTCAATTTCATGAACAAGCATCATGCCGTTATCGAGGTCGAAGGTGTAGACATACACATTTCTTTTCTGAAGGTATTCCTTTACTTTCTCATTCTTTATTGCTTCATCAAGTCCTCCTGCTGCAAAAATGCGCACATGTATGACGATATCTGCTATTATGTCAAGTGAAGCCATCTCCTCCAGCAACTTAGAAAACAATTCCTTTGCTTCTTGTATCGGCGTTTCTCCTCCGAAAAGCAAGAGTATGGCCTCGCTGTCATACTCTTCAAGCTGCTTTGCTATGCTATTCTCTTCTCCTTTTTCCACCATGAAGTGCCATGCTTTCCCGCCTGTTTGGGAAATGAAAGAAGCTTCTGCAGCAGCCGCGGTGGAGCAGCATATTATGTTTTTCATGCTTACCACTGCCACCTTGTTGTAGCTGGCGAGCAAATCCTCACCTACGAGACGGCCAGTTAAGGCGCGGAGATAAACTTCCTCAGCAAATGTTGTTTTGGCTATTTTATCACCTCAAAAATTTTGAAACAAATGGAGATGTTTCGCCTTTCCTCATGAAATGGCCAGATGGTTTTTCTCCAAGAAATTCTGAAAACCATGATTCATGCTCTATTTCTTCATGTAAAATTGCCAAAGCCAAATCATATGTTCTATGGTCTTTTCCAGCTGTCATATTGCATATATTTGTATATTGACGTACCGCACATCTCTCGGCTTCAACAAGAACCTTCAAAATATCTTTCACATCCATCGATGGCAAATAGGCAGGAGGACAGCCTGAAACATCGTGAAAATCTTTCATATCTCGAGGCAATTCTCCTCCAAGCTCATATATGCGAGGAACCAGTGCTTCAAAATGATTTCTGTCCTCTATTCTTGCAACCTCTGCTATTTCCTTCAAAGTTTCTCCTTCCATCCCAATCAGATTCGTTCTCAAAATTGTATAATAGTAGTAGGTTGTGAGCTCTGCGGCGGCGTTTTTCACAAGCAACTCTATGAGGCCATCGACATCGACACCAGCTTCCTCCACAACCTGTCTTGCAACTTTTCCCATTTTTACTCCTCTAATTTTTTGTGGCAGAGCCACCAGTCATAGCATTCTATTTCTCCTCTCTCCTTTGCTTCCATTCTTTCCTTTATTGTTTCTACATCGCCAGCAGGCGGCACTATTGCATGATCTCCTATGAGTTCATTCTCTGGCCATTTATGTGGCAAAGCAACACCGTGCTTATCACTAATTTGCAATGCCTTCAAAGCTCGCAATATCTCATCCCAGTCCCTGCCAACTTCAGCAGGATAATATACTATTGCTCTTATTGTAGCATTTGGATCAACTATGAATACTGCTCTTGCTGTTATGCTTGAGCCACTTGGAATCATTCCAAGCTTTTCTGCAAGCATTCCGCGATCATCTGCTATTATTGGAAACTGTATTTCCTCTCCCAGATTATCTTTAATCCATTCCGTCCACTTTAGATGAGCAAAAACTTGATCAACGCTGAGCCCTATTACCTCTGCCCCAAGTTCCTTGAATTTCTCCAGTCTTTTCTGCATTGCATAAAATTCTGTTGTGCATACTGGGGTAAAGTCAGCTGGATGGCTGAACAATACAAACCATTTTCCTTTGAAAGCATCTGGCAATTTCATATTTCCATGCGTTGTTTTTGCTTCCACTTCCGGAAATTTTTCTCCTATCACTACCATTTTATCACCGCTTCATAATACAATACGAATATTTAAATTTTTTGGACGAGAATCGCAAAAATTACAGCAATAAATTTAAATATCCATATTTTATTCATATTGTTATACCAAAAAATCGTAGTGATTGGAATGATTGACGAAATAGATAAGAAAATATTGGAAATATTAAGCAATAATGCGAGAACTCCTTACACTCAAATTGCAAAAGATGTTGGATTAAGTGAGGGAGCAATAAGGAAAAGAGTTGCGGCAATGGAAGAG
>JAGGWA010000050.1 GCA_021157745.1 Thermoplasmata archaeon | reverse complement strand
CATTATTTTACGGAAATCCTCTAGCTGGAAGCCTTCCTCAATTATGAGAGCAGAAGATATTGCAATTGGCAAACCGCCTATGGCTGCGATATCATTAACTGTGCCGCTAACAGCAAGCTTTCCTATGTCACCACCTGCAAAAAATACTGGCTTTACCGTATACGAATCTGTCGTGAAAACAATACCATCGACGACACAGCTGTCATCCAACTTCTCAAGCCCTATCTCCACGCTCCCAAAGCCAAGTCTGGCAAGTATCTCATTTTTTATAAATTCCTCCATCGCAGCGCCGCCCGCGCCATGCCGCATTTCTATTTTCATGATTTGATATGCTTCGCTGTAATTAATTTTTGCTACGGTTCGACGCTCGTCATTATGAATTTTACATGCTTCACCCCTTTTATTCCTTCAAGCCCGCTTGCAATTTTTCTTATAATGCTTGCCTTCCCATGAACAATTAAAGTTTCAAGACAATTTTTTTCATCAACATGAACATGTATTGCAGCTCTTATCTCATTCAAATAGCCGTGTTGCAAATGAGTTATCTTATCTGTTATATCCTTCACCTCATGATTGTATATCACGGTTATTGTTCCGAAAACCTCGCTATCTTCTTTTATTGATTCCTCTATCAGTGCATCTCTAACCAGCTCTCTCACTGCATGAGAGCGAGAAGGATAGTTATGGCGAGCTATAAATTCATCAAATTTTTTCAAAAGCTCTTCTTCCATCGAAATACTGAAGCGTTTCATAATGTATATCGAAAGATTTAAATAAAAATTTTCCATTCAGTAACACGAAAATAAAAAAAAGTGTTACGAGGTGAAAAAATATGGCATGCTTTATTGTTCCCGGCTCGGAAGCTGTTGTGACGACAATAGTTCAAAAGGCAATAGGAAAGGAAAGGGCTGCAAAATGGAAGCTTAAATGGCTCAACACAATGCTGTGGGGAGGCTTCATTTTGCTTGCCATCGAGCATCTCTGGCATGGAGAAGTTGTTCCGTGGCCTCCTTTCTTGACGGCGATGAAAAATCCAGCTGACACGGCGGCGATGCTCCATGAAATGGCTACACATGGCATCACTATGGCAGTCGTTGTTACAATAGCATGGATCGTTATGGTGGCATTGGCAAACATGCTTCCATACAGAAGAGCAGAAAAAACAATTGCATGATAGAATGTGGCTCATCATAATTTCATTTGCAGCAGCAATAACGACAGCAATATGGTATGTTTTCGATAATGGAAAATATAAACTAAGCTTGCTCTCGTTGATTCTCTGGGGCTCTGCCATAATGATTTTTGTTGATCATGCAATGGGATATATCGAGGAAGGAGGCGAATTCATAGAAACAACATTGAATGCAACTTTGCTTGGCATTGTTTTGCTGATAGTTGCCATAATGATATGGGAGCTCGTTCTACTATGGAGCGATCCAAAGAAAAAATTGAAGGCAGGAAGCTGATCATCCCGTCCAGTGCATGGCGACGATGATCAAATCAAGCACATTTATCTCGCCATCATTGTTTAGATCAACACTCGCATCATAGCCTTCCTCGCCTTCATGCGTTCCAAAATGCATTGCAACATTGATTAAATCAAGCACATTTACATGGTTATCCATATTTACATCCCATGGAGGATATATCTGGAACATTTTTTCCATGGTTGTGTTCGCATTTCCATTAGCATCGATGGCATATATGCGGAATGAATATGTTCCCTCCATGTCGAATGAAGCATTGAAGTAATATATGCCATGGCAATATTGCATGCTTTCATTCATATAACTTCCATTTGGACTCGTTATATTTATCCATACTCCAGCGATGCCAGAATTATCGCTGACATTGCATGTTATGTTAATGAAGCCAAAATGAGCTTTTGATGGAAATGTTATGTTGGCTATTGTTGGTGGAATGGTATCGTATCCGAAATAATTCTCCCATGGCATAATTAAAGGATAGTCATCATAAACATTACTATCGATGACATATGATTCATCTCCTATTCCATC
Source organism: Thermoplasmata archaeon (assembly GCA_021157745.1). GTDB lineage: Archaea > Thermoplasmatota > E2 > UBA202 > JdFR-43 > JAGGXW01. The sequence continues at coordinate 506 of JAGGWA010000050.1, read as the reverse complement.
GTTGTTGGTATCGTTGCCATTATAATCGCTCCAGTAATTGCCGAGATAGTTTGTATATTCATTCCTGCTATAATTGTAGGATATCGTGGACGGAGAATGAAAAGTGTTGCCAGATGTGCTTATTCCATTATCTGTATTGTCAATAAAATTATTAAGATAGATGTAATTTCCAGTTGAATACGTTATGATTATGCCGTATCGATTGTTGTTAGAAAATGTGTTGTATTTTATAATATTGTTACCTGCCGCATTGTCAATGTATAATCCATCTCTGTTGTTGCTTGAAATGGAGTTTGTTATGTTGTTATTTGATGACGAGAATAGAAAGATTCCACTTGCTCCATTATCATGGGAAACGCAATTGCTTATTGTGTTGTAGGAAGAATATCTCAGAGTTATTCCATCCCATGTATTGTTTACGCTTGTATTCATGATGTAGCTTTTCGCCACATATTCAAATTTTATTCCTGCTCCATGCTCGGATGGATTATAGATTGTGCAATTTG
>JAGGWA010000087.1 GCA_021157745.1 Thermoplasmata archaeon | reverse complement strand
TTGCTATTCGATATGCAATTTGGATTTGGACATTTAACGATGCCAATGATTTCCTCAGGAATAACAACTCTGTGCTTTTCAACAACTTCATAATTTCTTATTATGTTTATCGTCGCGTTGGGAGCAATCAAAGCAATTTTATCAACCTCTTTTGCTTTAAGCTCTCTATTCTCAATTTTAACAATATCTTTTTTTCCTCTTTTTCCGACAACATTCATTGCAATGCTTATGATTGAGCCTTCTTTGCCTTCGATGCCAAGAATTTTCAGCACTTTCAAAGCATTTCCAGGCGTTATGTGATCAATGACGGTTCCATCCTTAATTGGCTGAACTTTAAGCTCTTTCATTTTATCACCCCAAGCACGAGAGAAAGCAAAGCCATTCTTACAGGCACGCCATTGAAAGTCTGGCGGAAGTAGGCAGCGTGTTTCGTTGAATCAATGGATGGATCTATCTCATCCACTCTCGGCAGGGGGTGCATTATGACAAGGCTATCCTTTGCATTTTTTATCGTTTCCATGTCTATCTTATAGCTCCCAGCAACTTTTTTGTATTCTTCCGGATCAGGAAAGCGCTCCTTCTGTATCCTCGTAACATACAAAACATCTATGTCCTCTATATCATCTATGCTGTGCTTTATTTCGGGCTCAACCCCCATCTTTCGACATTCATCCACCACTTCGGAAGGCATCTGTAATTCTGGAGGAGCAATGAAGACCATCTCCGCCTTAAATAGGGCGAGAGCGTAAGCAAGTGAGTGAACAGTTCGCCCATACTTCAAATCCCCAACTAAAGCAATTTTATTGCCCTCGATATTCCCAGTTTCCCTCCTTATGGTAAACAAATCGAGCAGGCATTGCGTCGGATGGCGGCCAGCGCCGTCGCCGCCATTTATTATTGGCACGCTCGCAAATTCGGCTGCCATCCTTGCCGAGCCTTCCAGCGGGTGGCGCATGACAATGACATCGCAATAGCTTTCAGCAGTTCTTATTGTGTCTGCAAGGCTTTCTCCTTTCATTATGCTTGTCGTCCCCGGCTGGGCAAAGCCTATGACATTGCCGCCTAACCTTTTCATCGCCGCTTCAAAAGAAAGTCGAGTTCGTGTGGAAGGTTCGAAAAACAAGGAAGCCATTATGTAGCCATGCAACAACTCGCTTTTTTCCTCTCCAGCAGCAATGGGAACCATTTTTTCAGCAACATCAAGGATATGAATTATTTCTTCTTTTGTAAAATCCTTTATGGATACGATGTCTCTACCTTTAAAATTCATCAAATTATAATGTTCGCAGCCTATAAAAAATTTGCAGCTAAATTTTCACTGCTATTTTTTCAACATCTTTTCCAAATTTGCTTTCAAGTAGCTTGGATGGCTCTCCAATGCAATTCTCGACATTTTCATCGAACCCAATTTTTCCAAGATAGTTACTTATCTTCTTTATTTCATTTTCAATGCTTTTCTCCATAACCATGTTTTCTATCACGCCAACAACATTGCATTTGTTTTCTCTCAAGAAAATCAGAAGCTTTTTCACAGTTTCCCATGAAAGTATAGAGGGCGTTGTTACAACAATGAACTCAGCGTTCTTCATGAATTTTATTATTGCCATTACTTCCTCACCCATTCCAGGAGGCATATCAATTATTAAAAAATCAAGCTCATCCCATATTGTTATTGTGAGCAGCTCTATTATTGCATTTATTATATCCTTTCCTTTTAGCGGGGCTGGATTTTCCTCGGTAAAATAAATTATTGACATGAACTTTATTTTATCTATGATTGGCGGCAGGATCCCATTCTTTTCGACGGGCTTTTCATTTGCATTTATGATCAAGTGCGTAGATGGACCATAGAAGTCTAAGTCGAGCAAACCAACTTTGTATTTTTTAGCAAGAGTCAATGCAATGGCAGCAGAAACCATGCTTTTGCCAACGCCCCCTTTTCCGCTACTAACAGCTATTATTCTTTTCACATTTTTCAGCCGCTCTTCGATAACGCCAATCCTTGCATCAATCATCGTTCCCCCTTATTGCTTCTATCCATACACCTCTCCCTTCAATGATTTCAAAATACTGACTCCCACATTTAGGGCAGCGTGCATAAGAAAAAATTGATTCCGGCAAAAAATGCACAAATTCCTTTTCTTCTTCGGTTAATTCAAATTCATCGAAATTCCATTCATGATTGCAAACATTGCATCTTAGCCTTGTTTTCTGTATTGTTATATTCACCTTTACTTCCATGCCATATTCTTTCATTAGTTCATCTAAAGCAAATTTGAATATGTCCATCTCGATATCCTGCATTTCCCCTATCTTCAAATCTATTTCATTTATTTTTTTGATTTTATGCTCTTTTGCCTTTTCAATCGCTGTCTTTATTACAGCCTCTGCCAAAGCCCATTCATGCATTTATTCCACCTATAACATTTTGTCCGACAGCAATGCCATTATCACCATTTGGAATTCTGTTATGCACAAGAAAATGCAATCCAGCCTTTTTAACATTTTCCTCTAACATGCTGACGAGAGGCAAACTGTAAGAAACGCCTCCTGTTATTCCAATGCTTTCTATTCCTCTCCTCGTTGCATAATCTATGGCAATATTTGACAAGCCATCGATCAAAGCCTTTACGAAGGAATATGCAGCATTTGCTTTATTTTCTACACCATTTTCATGAAGCTGCCTGAACAAATCGACTGTATCAACGATTCCATTCTCAACTTTTGCTTCCATTTCATATTCTTCTTTTCCCTCTTCAAGATATTTCTCCAATTTCATCGCTGCCTCTCCATCATATGTGCTTTTTGTGCATATGCCAAGATAGCATGATAGAGCATCGAGCACACGACCCATGCTACTTGTTAGAGGCGATTCCTTGGCAAGCCTTCTCATTAAACTTGCTTCGGTACCATAAAAGAAAATCTCTTCACCAAATTGATCGAATATTGAAAAAACTATACGCCTTATGTCCTTTGTGGCTGCATCACCTCCTATCAATGGAATGTACTTTAAATGTCCAATCCTCTCAAAGTCCTCAAAGCTTGCATGCAAAATCTCGCCGCCCCAGAGCATGCCATCACTTCCATAACCCAAGCCATCTAAAGTAAGCACGATGGCCTCTTTCTCTCCATTGTCGAGTAGCAACGAAACAGCATGAGCCCAGTGATGCTGCACCTCCATTAGCTCTACATCATACTCCTCGGCAAGCTTTACTCCAACTTTCCTGCTATTATACAATGGGTGCAAATCAACGACTATGGCATCGATGCTATCCATTTTAAAAAGCTTCAGGAAGAATTTTATCGCATTTTCGAGATATAGCATGGTATCATAGTTTTTTGTGTCTCCTATGTACTGCGTTGAGTAAATCTTTCCATTTATAGAGATAGCCGCCGATGAATTTTCTTCGGCTCCAACGGCAATAACTTTTTTGTTATGAGGAGAAGGCAAAAAAGAAGGAATAAATCCTCTTGACTTTCTTATAAAAAATTTCCTCCCTCTCCATATTTTTAAAACGCTGTCATCTATTCTATTCACAATCTTTCTGTTATGGAGAAGATAGTAATCTGCATTCAAATCAAATGCTCTTTCATTTTCAATGACCATTGGCTGTCCAGGCGGGTTAGCAGAAGTCATTAACAATGCATCTTTTTTCATGTAATGAAATAATATATGGTGGAGGGCAGAATAAGGTAAATATATGCCAATGTTGGGCAAGCCTGGAGAAGCATCTTCCAAAGCATCGTTTCTCTTATGCAGCAATACAATTGGACGTGCTTTTGATAACAAAATTTTTCTTTCCTCCTCGCTTATATAAGCATATTTTTCAGCTGTTTTAATGTCTCTCACCATTATTGCAAATGGCTTTTGCTCCCTTCCATACCATTTTCTGAACTCGTTAATTTTATCTACGCTACAAACCAAATGCATTCCTCCCCATGATTTTATCACACCAAAATAGCCATTATCCATATATTCTGCAAATTTTTTTATTGCCTCATTTTTTATGGCAATAGCATTGCCATCCCTGCCATACAACGTATAGTATGGGCCACATTTTGGACATGAAATTGTTTGAGCATGATAACGCCTATTCATGGCATCTTTATATTCATTCAAGCATTCATTGCACATTTTGAATTCATCCATGGAAGTATTTTCTCTGTCATAAGGTAAATCCTTTATTAGGCTGAATCTCGCTCCACATATTGTGCAATTCGTAAAGGGATAGAGATAACGCCTGTTATTTTTATCAAAAATTTCTTTCAGACAGGAATCGCATATTGCGGTGTCAACAGGAATGGCAAATTCTCTATGCCCGTCTTTGCTTTCTATTATTTTAAAATCATCGTAACTTGCATCGTATGGCTGAACAATTATTTCATCTATTCTCGCAACATCCGGCAATCTTTTTTTAACCTCTTCTATGAATTTCTTTTCATCTCCATCTATTACAACTTCCACTTCTCCCCCTTTATTCAAAACATATCCATGCAATCCAAGCTCCTTTGCGATTCTGTATATTAAGGGACGGAAGCCAACGCCTTGGACAACACCTCTAAAAATTATTTTCATTATTTTCTTCCAAGTTTTTCCTTTGCTATCTCACGAAGCTTAAACTTCTGTATTTTCCCGCTCGCCGTCATGGGCCATTCATTTACGAAGAAAATATATTTTGGAATTTTATATCTGGCGATGTTTTCCTTACAATATTCTTTTATTTCTTCTTCGCTTGCTTCCATTCCCTCCTTCAGCTGTATGAACGCCGCAACCTCCTCTCCATACTCGCTATGTGGCACACCCACAACTTGCACTTCCTTTATCTTTGGATGCGTGTATAGGAACTCTTCTATTTCTCTCGGATATACATTCTCACCGCCTCTTATTATCATATCATCTACCCTTCCAAGAATGCGAACATATCCTTCTTCATCCATTGTAGCCAAATCCTTTGTATGCAACCATCCATTTTCGATGGTCTTCGCTGTTGCTTCTGGCATCTTATAGTAGCCCTTCATTATGTTGTAGCCTCTCGCAACCAGCTCGCCTGGCGTGTTTGGAGGGAGCTCTTTGAGTGTGCCTGGCTCAACGATTTTAACATCTATGTAAGGCAAAGCCTTTCCTACCGTTTCCACCCTCTTGTTTATATCGTCATCCCTTTTCGTCATTGTTATGACAGGCGAAGCTTCTGTCAAGCCATAAGCTATGGTGATTTCTTTGGCATTCATTTCATTCATAACGCGCTTCATAACCTCGATGGGGCATGGCGCCCCCGCCATTATGCCTGTTCGTAGCGAGGACATATCATATTTATGAAAGTCAGGATGGTTTAGCTCACGCACAAACATAGTTGGCACTCCCTGGATGACGGTGCATTTTTCTTTGTCAATGGCTTTCAGCACTTCGCCAGCATCGAATATTTTTATTGGAACCATGGTAGCGCCATAAATAACGCAATTCAGCGTTGATAAAACGCAGCCGAAGCAATGGAAGAATGGCACAGGAATGCACATCCTGTCCCTGTTACTCAGCCCCAGATATTGTCCGACCCAGTATGCATTGTTAACGATGTTATAGTGAGTGAGCATCACCCCTTTCGGGAAACCTGTTGTGCCAGATGTATATTGCATGTTTACAACATCATGGCAGTTCAAAGTTGCTTCAATTTTATGTAGTTCTTCATCATCAACATCCTTTCCCATTTCCACAACATCATCGAAATTGAGCAAGCCTTCATGCTTTTCCTTTCCAATGTATATGGCTTTTTCGAACATAGGGAAATTCGCTGATTTTTTCCCTTCTTTTATTTCAGGCATTACTTTATAGAGTGTATCAATATAGCTCACATCTTTGAATTTATCTACGAGAAATAAAAAGCGAGTATCAGATTGCTTCAATAAATACTCGAGTTCCTTAGCCTTATAATATGTATTGACAGTCACCAAAACAGCCCCCACCTTGGCGGTTGCAAATTGCAATATAACCCATTCCGGAACATTATATGCCCATACGGCAACATGATCTCCTTTTTTTACTCCAAGTTTTATCAACCCCTTTGCTACCGTATCAACGATTTCTTTGAATTCCTTGTATGTATAGTGCGGCCCATCCAGATAAACCAGCGCTTCATTATCTGGATATTTGGCAGCCGTTTCATCCAATACCTGTCCCAATGTCTTTTCAATCATGATGGTAAATAGGTTTTTTATTAAAAATAGTTGTGGAGAATGGTAAGCATGAAATATGGATGTGGTGTATTATAGGCATAAACAAAAAAATTATAAATCATCCCTTTTGATTTTATTATGGATATAAAAAGGATGGGGATTGCAACTATTGCGATAACAATGTTATTAGTATATTTTGTAAGCAGTCATTACATATACGATGCTTTTAATAAGAATTTATCAAATATGGATGGGAGAACACTGTATGTTGGTGGAAGCGGACCAAATAACTATACAAGCATCCAGATTGCTATAAATCATGCTAGGCCGGGAGATAGAATATTCATATATGATGACTCATCTCCTTATCATGAAAGTCTTAAAATAAGAAAAAATAATATTTCCCTAATTGGTGAAAATCGAGATACAACCATTATAAAATCTCGTGACGAAGAGGCTATCTGTGTCTATGGCGATAACATCAAAATATATAATCTTACGATAGAAGGATATGGATACGACATATTTAATAAATATGGTAATAATTTATTCGTATTAAATTGTTATCTTCCAAGTTGTAGTTTTTTTGGTTCTTTGAATAATTCCATTATTTCTTCTACAATAAAATGTATCAAGGTTCAAGCTTCCTA